>JAUNIZ010000239.1 GCA_030523165.1 Prevotellaceae bacterium | reverse complement strand
TTTGCGTCCACGACATTTTTATTTTAGAAAACAGCCCTTCTCAGCGCGTTAACGAGATAATTTTCGTTTTTTAAGGACATGATTTTCTGCATAAATATACATAATTTGTATTGATGATTCGCAACGATTAGTCCTACTCGTCTATCTGTGTTTTCTGCCAATTTACAAGATATAGCTTATCCGTTGCACGCGTGAAAGCGGTGTAAAGCCAATGAATATAATCGGGAGTCAGCATATCGTCGGTCATGTAACCTTGGTCTATATACACATGACTCCATTGCCCGCCCTGCGCCTTATGGCATGTTACGGCATAGGCGTATTTAATCTGCACGGCATTAAAATAGATATCCGACTTGACTTTCTTGAGGCGTTCCGACTTCAAAGGCACGTCTGAATAGTCTTCCATTACGGAAGAGAAAAGCTGTTCATTCTGTTCACGGGTCAAAGCAGGGGCATCTGAATTAAGCGAATCCATAATTACCGTTGCCAAAAGCTCATAGTTGTCATAGTCGGGAAACTTTAATAAAATGTCCGCAAAGTTAAATCCGTAAAACTGGCGCAGATTTCTCACACGCACAACCTGTGCCCTGTCGCCGTTAGCGATAAACGTAAGTGGCGCTTGACTTTCTTCTCCGTTGCGTTCACGCTCTATCCAGTAATAGTTGTTCTTCACTATCATTAACATATCGCCGGTAGTCAGTTCTTCTTCACGCCCAAGCACCATTCCCCGTATACCACGATTATAGATATTGGCACGCTTGTTACTGCGTGTAATCACCATAGTTTCATCTATACCTACCTCAGAATAGCTGCTGTTAAGCTGTTCTATCAGTTCGTCACCAGTAACACGATGAATGTCAGCGAAGCCTTTGAAACGTATTTTGGGCAATTTGGTGATTTCATCGTGCGTTATCATCTTGCGAATCACCGTTGCGTTATATAGAATGCCTGAGTCTGATGTCTGTCGAAGCACTTCATTAAGGTCGGATTGATAGACCGTAAGACCATAACCCGCCATGTAATCTGCCATAAGTGCCGGAGATTCAGCTTCGCCAATAGGTGGCAGCTGTGCCTTGTCGCCGATTAATATCATGCGACAATTGCGCCCGCTATATACAAAACTAACAATATCATCGAGCAGTCTTCCGGTTCCGAAAGATACGCTTTCAGAAAACCCGTCATTGGCTATCATTGACGCCTCGTCAACCATAAAGAGCGTATCCTGATGCAGATTATTGTTAAGATTGAACCCCGTCATGTCGCCAGTGAAAGACTTCTGCCGGTATATCTTTCTATGTATTGTGAAAGCAGGGTGACATGCATTGAGAGAAAAAACTTTAGCCGCGCGTCCTGTAGGAGCAAGAAGCATAACCTTTTGCCGCAACTTTACCATTGTCTTGACTATCGCTGAAGCAAGAGAAGTCTTTCCCGTACCAGCAGAACCCCTAAGAATCATAACGCAACGGTCTCTCCTGTCTGTAAGGAAACGGCAGAATACGTTTATTGCATCTGCTTGCTCTTGCGTAGGAACAAAGCCAAATGTCTGCTGAATAAGGAATGTCAGTTCGTCAACAATCATCAGTTTTTAAGCTAAAGGTTTGATATTACCGATTATTTGTGTAATTTTGCAATGCAAACATACATAAAATAATTGATATTTTATGCCTTTAAGATGAAGAAAGTAAATAATAACCATATCTTGGGCGTGCTGGTAATAGCGCTTATAGCTATCTGTATAATGAGCGTAAGTTCGCCGATACGCTTCGAGAAACAGCAGTCAATACGTGAGAGAGCCGTGAAAGAGCGCCTCATAAAGATAAGATACGCAGAAGAAAAATACAGGAAGGCAAACGGCATATATACCGGTGACTTCAGCGTATTGGTCAATAGCGGACTGCTGGCGGATTCATTGCAATACATACCGTATACAGAAAAGAAACGGTTTGACTTGGTTGCAACGAACCAAATAGGCAAGTCAGGAAGGAACGTTCCGCTAATGGAATGTGGAGCAAAATATAATGACTATCTCTCAGGACTTGACAAAAACAGCATATCTAACCTCATTGAAGAGGCTAACAATGCAGGAAGATACCCGGGACTCAAGATTGGAGACATAACTACACCTAACGACAATGCAGGAAATTGGGAATAATACAATAATCAAGAAACCTCGTCTGACGATACGCATCGGTCAGCAATCGCTTTCGTTTTCTGCCGTAAACACGGCACAGGCAAACCGTATAGTATTTGAACCATATACGGTTAAAAGCGGAATATCAATGGCTGCAAACCTGAGAGAAGCGTTCAAGGAGATAGACTTGCAGCGCAGCGGATGGCAAAGGGCAATGGTGCTTATTGACTCACCTGTATTGATGATGCCTGTAGACGAATTTAATGAAAACAATAAAGAGACACTCTACAACCACGCTATAACTGACCATCAGAACGACGCTATACTTTCTACGGTATTGCCGTCTCTCAATGCTGTAGCCGTTTATTCCATTAACAAGGACCTGAAACTTGTCATTGACGACAACTTCTCTGATGTAAGGTTCCTGCATGTCTGCGTTCCTGTATGGAATCATTTCTACCGCAGGAGCTTTACCGGCGTTAGACAAAAGCTATATGTATATTTCCACGACAAGAAGTTTGACGTGTTCTGTTTCCAGCAGAACCGCTTTAAATTCACGAACAGCTTCAATTCAGACCTTGCGCCTGACGTTGTCTACTTCGTTCTGAATATATGGAAACAGCTTGCTTTTGACAACAAACGTGATGAACTGCACCTTGTAGGCACATTGCCAGACAAAGAAAATCTGGTTCAAGAGCTACGTTCTTTTATACAAAACGTCTATGTCATTAACCCAAAGGCGGAATTTAACCGCTCCCCGATAACAGAGATAAAGGATCTTCCATACGATCTAATGACATATTTCGTAAAAGGATAAGCAAACGTCTGCAGATAAAAAGCACGAAGTTCACACTACTTAGCAACATTAAAAAGGAAAACAGCCATGCGAATTATAACCGGTGAATATAAAGGACGGCATTTCGATATACCAAAGACATTCAAGGCAAGACCTACAACAGATTTTGCAAAAGAGAATATTTTCAATGTAATGACAGGTTACATAGACTTCGATGACGCGACTGCTCTCGATCTGTTCTCTGGAACTGGAAGTATATCTCTTGAACTTGTATCGCGTGGATGCCAAAGTGTTATAAGTATAGAGGCAGACAAGGATCACCATGCATTTATAAGACAATGCCTAAAGAAGCTGAATACAGACCGTTGCGTTCCTATTAGAGGCGATGTGTTCCGCTTTATCAAGGGCTGTCACCAGCAGTTTGACTTCATTTTCGCCGATCCTCCTTATGCATTGCCTTACTTGCCGAAGATACCGTCAATGGTTTTCGAGCATAACATGCTTAAGCCTGATGGTATTTTCGTATTTGAGCATGGAAAAGACAATGACTTTTCTGACGATCCACACTTTGTTGAGCATCGTTCTTACGGCAGTGTCAATTTCTCTATATTCAAAAACAAGTGATTGAATATAAGGGAAAAGCCTATTAATGCCAATATATTATTCACTAGATATAAAGGAATAATATATTCTATAATAAGGAAAGGATATAAAAAAGCAGCAAGTCAACAAGCAAAATCATTGCATGTTAACTTGCCTATGCTTATCCTTATGTTAACTTTAAAAACTCAATTTATATACTTCTGTGCCTGCCAAGAGGAAACATCCTACACCATAGTCGTCAAAATCAGGAACATTGTCATAAGTTGTAGGCTGGCCGTCTTTAGGCTCTTTGCCTGTTCCTTGAACATAACCAAGGAATCCATTAGGATGAACGGCATCTTTTACAAGCGCATTCCATGCCTTAAGAAGAACAGGAAGGTATGTATCTTTGTCAAGAATACCTTTACGTACACCCCAAGCCATGCCATATACGAACAGGGCTGTACCGCTTGTCTCTTTTCCGCCGAAGTTTGTTTCGTCATGAAGGCTGCAGTTCCAGAAACCGTCTTCACGCTGACAATCCTTCAAAGCCTTGCTCATAAGCTTAAAGTCTGACAGGTATAAAGAATAGTCTTCGCCTTTATAACTTGAAAGACGGTCTGCAGAATGAGAATAGTCTAAATCCATTTCCATCATGACACGCACCAATGCTGCGTATGCCCATCCATTGCCACGGCTCCAATAACAGTTCTTTCCGTTAGGCTCTTTGTAAGGAGGATTAAAGTCAGGATCTCTCCACCAAAGTCCTTCTTTTACATTGAAAAGTCCGCCATCATTATTGTCTCTTGTCCATACATACATGTCATGAGCCTTCTTATAATAACGAGCATCTCCTGTTGCTCGAGCCATCTTTGCAAGATATGGCATACCCATCTGCACTGCATCTACCCACCACCAATCTTCTACCTGTGGAGTATTGAGCAACATATCAGCGTGGGCTCTTAGGTTTTTCATCATTTTCTCTT
>JAUNIZ010000238.1 GCA_030523165.1 Prevotellaceae bacterium | reverse complement strand
CTGTAAAATTAAGCAAGGCATTTGACAAGCTACCTTCAGGTATCTATATTGTAAACAACAAGAAATATGTGGTTAAATAATTAGAGTATATAAAAGATAAAAACACTCTAAATAATTACATATTGTATTTGAATAATATAAAAGAGCCTTATATAACTCTACTATAGGAGTAATAAGGCTCTTTTCTTTTACTAAAGTAGAAAATAATAGAATCTAAAACGAAAATATTAAACATGAAGAAACTAAGTTTTATTGCTATGATGCTGATTGGAGTATTAGCATCAGGAACGTTCGTATCTTGCGGCAGTGACGATGACGGTAGTTCTGGCTCAGGCGGTGACAATCAAGGCGGGTCTTCAACAGACACGTTGACGACAATGGAACAAAAACAACTATTGGAAACAACAGCAAATGAACTGATGGCATTGGTGAATGTATCCGACTTTCAAGCCGTAGCTGAAATAGGAGATTATATAAATGATACAGAAACAGACAACAGTGCCATAGACTCATTTTTCGACGCAGGATACGAAGCATGTACAGTCAGTTCCAGCGATGAACTAATACGTAATCTGTACAAAGCTTCAAATTTCTATGGTGTCTTTGAATTGCAAAGCGGCAGATGGAGACTTACAAGTACAAGCGTATCTTATCTTGAATTCAATTTCACTGACGGTTCCGGCAAATCCTGCAGCTTGAGGGTTACATGCAGCGGAAATGAAACGACAGTACACAACGATGTCTTTGACGATAGTGAAGAAGATTATATATATCGTGACGGATATGGAACCTGGATAGAGACACGCATTGAAAATTCCATTGTAATACCGGAACAAATAAACGTTACTCTCAAGCAATCAGGAACAACACTTGCTTCTGTTAGCGTAAAGTCAAGCCTTACACTTGCCAACGGTCCTGAATTTGACTATACTACCGACAATGCCGAGATTTCAATGACGACAACAGTCTCACAATATAGCGTTGCAATTGAAACGTTTGCATTCAATGCAGGCAAAGACGCATCAATGTCTGCAAAGCTTCAAAAGAGCGGTGAGACACTTGTTTCACTGGATGTTAACGGTACAGGAGACTTGAGTGATGAGGACAACCTGACAGGAAGCGTTACAAGCAACTTTAACATAATGAACAAGGTTCGTTTGTCTGGCAGTCTGACAAGCATAGAGAAATTCAACAAGTATCTGGAAAGGGCATCTGACAACGATTATAACGAAACAGAATTCAAGAGCAGTCTTTCCAATGCAAATGCACTGATGGACATAAAGGCATATTTCAATAAGAGCAGCGTGGCAAATGCATATATGCAGCTGTATCCTTTCTCAAGCACAGGATATTATGGCGAGAGATGGGATTATGAGCCAGTCATCGTGTTTGCCGACGGTTCTTCGTATTCTACGTTTGAGTCTTATTTTGACGAGATATTCTTCGATTCTGTTATAAACAAGTTCAAGAAGCTTGGAGATGATTTCGTGGATCTCGTAAAATAAACAACAGTAAACTTGAAACTGTGCGCCATAGCTTATCGCCACTAATAATAACAATATTGCTTTTTGCATGTATAGGCAAAGTAGTGGCATATGATTCGGATACGCTAAGCAGGGCATTAGACAACGTCACGATAAAAGGACAAAAGGTAAATTCGTATATAGGCCACAGTAATGGACAAAGTGTAATAAGCATGGAACTGATGCGGCAGATGCCACGGATATTAGGCAATGCTGACCCCATTCATTACGCACAGATGCTTCCTGGTGTGCAGACCAATTCGGAATACGATGCAGGTCTGCACATTTACGGTTGTGACAATGCCCATAACCAACTAAGCATTAACGGTGTTCCAATATACAATGTGTCACACATGCTTGGTTTTTTCTCGATTTTCAATGCCACTCATTACTCAAACATGTGGCTTTCCAAGTCTGTAACATCACCTGATGCCCCTAACAGAATAGGAGGAACAATAGATATTTGTAACGCAGACAGTGTAATTTCAACTTCGTTAAGCGGTGATGTGTCTATCGGTCCAATGTCTTCACAAGGCACATTGAGGATACCGACAGGCAGAAAATCTTCGTTGGTTATATCCGCCCGTACCGCATACCTCAACATGCTATATTCCAAATGGATGACAATAGACGGAGAAGATATGCGCTATTCGTTTGGAGACTACAATCTGACATATTACATGCAGGTAGACGAAAACAATCTTGCATGGATTGATTTCTATTATGGCAATGACGATGTAGGCTATTCGGACAATCAATTTTCTATCGATACGTCGCTTGAATGGAACAATATGATGGGTGCATTACATTGGCGACACAAATCGCACGGCATAACAATATACCAAACGGCATATTATACAAGCTATGAAAACCATTTTTCGTTGAACCAGACAAATGTGAATGTCAGTCTTCCGTCATCCATTGCTGACATTGGCTATAAACTGAAAGCGGATTATGGTCTATTCACTGCTGGCTTGGATGTAGTCCACCACTCTATCTATCCACAAAACCCTAAAGTTGACGGACTGTTCAAACAAGAAGGTTCTGATGTTTCACAACAACATTCAACAGAGGCTTCCTTGTTCTTTGGTTTGATGCACAATGTTGCAAGCAACTTGTCTTTATCCGCAGGAATGCGTCTGAACTTATATAATTTTGATGACAACAATTATATAAGTTCAGATCCAAATTTGACATTAGGATGGGAAATGTCTACAGATACCAAACTCACTCTTTCTGGAAGCATTCGCCACCAATACCTATTCAACTCCGGCTTTTCAAATATCGGATTACCAACAGAGTTCTGGTTCTCGTCTGGCGGTGTCAATCGTCCACAGTATTCTTATAATGCCTCATTGTCGTTGGAGACATTCTTCGATAACAGGAAATATCGTATAGAAGCCGAACTCTACTATAAGAGACTGATGAATCAGGTAGAATACGATGGCAATGTTTTCGACTTCATATATTCCGACTATTCATTAGACGATATACTATTACGTGGAAATGGCTACAATTACGGTGCAAGCATTATGATTGAAAAGCGTAAGGGTAAGTTGACAGGCTGGTTGTCGTACTCTTATGGACGGGCAAAACGACGTTATCCTGATACAAAATACAGCGGTACTTATCCTGCCAATCATGAGCGAATACACGAACTGAATGTTGTTGCCACCATGAAAGCAGGCAAAAGATGGAGTATTGGAGCAACATTTGTTGCAGCTTCAGGCACCCCATACACTAAAGCAGAGAGATTTTATATCATAAGCAACCATTTGTTGACAGAATACGGTACACATAATGGCTCACGCGTTGATACATACATGAGACTTGACTTGTCGGCAAGCTACGATTTCATCAACAATGGAAAGAGACGTAGCGGCATTAATCTGTCATTGTATAATGCTACTATGCACCAGAACAATCTTTTTTATAGACTCAAGGTTAGTGGGGATGGATATGCATACCGGCCATTTACATTCTTGATAAAACTATTGCCTTCTGTAAATTATTACTATTCCTTCTGATTTGAAATCCTATGAGATATATAATATTATTTATAGTAATAGCTCTTTTTGTGACAGCTTGTTCAATAGAGGATGACACTTATTCAAACTCAGAAGTTGTTGTGGAAGGATGGATTGACAATGGCAAGTTCCCCATTGTAATACTTTCACGCACGGTTCCCATCAGCAGTGAATACCATTCTATTGACGACCTTAGTGACTACATTGAACGTTGGGCTACAGTTACTGTGAACGACGGAGAGCAAGACGTTGTTCTTGTAGGACGATATGACGATAATTATTTTCCACCTTACATATATACAACTTCAGAAATGCGTGGTGTCACAGGACGTACATATAACCTGACAATAGATTGTCTGGATGGTATACATGTAGAAGCGACTACAAGCATACCACCTGTCGCAACTGTAGACTCTTTCTGCATAGAACCTGTTGAGACAAATGATACATTGCGTCAGTTATATGGATATATATCCAGACCTTTTGGCAATACGATGTATTATAAGTTTTTCACCCATGTGCTTGAAAAAAGATACTATTACATGTCTTCATATCTTGGAATAACAAACAGCGACCTTTTGCCTGCAAATGGAAAAATGGCAGTATATCAAGGACGCATAAATATAGAAAAGGATTTTAATCCATATTTTTCAGTTGGAGATACAGTAATGGTGAAGTTTGCTCAAATAGACAGTATGGCTTATAGTTTTTGGCGCGATTTTGAAGACATGACAACACTTTCACGAAATCCATTATTTCCTGTTACCAATAACTTGAATTCAAATATAAAAGGAGGACTTGGCTATTGGTTTGGGTACGGTTCAAGTTTTTATTCTGTGATAATAGAATAATTTCATTACAAAAAACTTCAAAAGATAAGAATTGAATAAAATACCATTAGAAAACTTTCGTATTGCCAACAACGAAAACTATTTACATTACCATAGAAAATAATTTTCTGATTACATGACAAAAGAATTTCGGAAAATAGAAAAG
>JAUNIZ010000237.1 GCA_030523165.1 Prevotellaceae bacterium | reverse complement strand
GTTTCTGAAGAGAATGGATTAGAGCGTCCTTCTCGATGTTGAGACGCTCTGACTCGTCTAGCCGGGACTTGATGGACTCTACAAGAAGAGTCAGCTTGTCCAGCTTTTCCATAAGGCTCTGGTTGCTCGCCAGAAGCTTGCTGTTATTGCTTGCAAGCTCCATTATCAATTTTGACTTTTCATCCATTGTCATCTTAGATATAATAATCGTTCAAAATCTGAATTCTTGTACATAATCTATTTAGGTTTTATGATTCGATGCAAAGATAGTGCAAATCGAATGCTGGATCGTCAAACTTGCTTGAACGTCATGCTGAGATGCAGCCTATCTTATTTAAAAGATAATTTCATAATACAGATTCTGCAAAACGTCAAAATTGAAGGCAAACATTCCCTCTAATACAAAACCCATATATTATATTAATTTGAATCAAAATAACTTTTGTGCTTCTTCTTTGCTCTGGGTTAGATTGATGAGAATATCTTCTTTTGTTAGCTCCGTTTTATTGTTATACAATTCCCTTCTCATCTCTAGTACAAAATCAAGGAAAGCTGAAAGTTGAGCTTTTGTGTCTGTGTTACTAGTTGTTAGTAACCATGCATTGAAAGCCTTGAATACTTTATCTGAACCATACATGAAAATGTCGCGTTTCATGTCTATCATTTTTTGCATGGCAGCATTATTATTTGTATGCTTATTGCTCTTTATATCCTTTAATATGGAATAGAACATTTTTACCGTATCAGCATAGGCTATACATTTCTTCTCAGAGAGTTGTTCTCGCATAGTTCGCAGTTTCTCTGTCTGCCAAGCTATGATAATACCTAATCCTGTTACTAATGCAGGTATGATAATTGCAAGAATTGCTATAATGATATCTTGATTCATGGTAAATACAATAAAGTGTTTGCTTCCAAGTTTGGCGTACCAATATATTTGTGAATAGTGATGAGAAATAGTTTATAGTAATTGCTCTTTGTTTTCCATAAATAATGGCATTAATTACAGTTTTGAGTTCTGGAATATACAGGCGGCCTAATGTTATCTCTTTAATCTTCCTTAGACATATATCGTATCCCTTTCTATATTTCTTTTCATAAGATCTCGCAAGGAATTGCGCATTCTAATGACATCGACATCACACCCGAAGCATTCTACTAATGCCTCATGAAGATTGTACATACCTGCTAATGTTGGATTGTCGATATGCACAACAATGTCTATATCGCTGTCTTCGGTGTTCTCCTGCCGTGCTACTGAACCGAATATGCCTATTTTCTTTATGCCATATTCCTGAGAATGGGCATTCTTGAAATCGGCTAACTTTCTGCAACAATCATTGAGATTCAACATAACTGGAAATTTTAGTAAAAACTATTCTAGTGAACTAAACTAGTGAATAACTAATAGTGAACAGTGAATAGTACCTTAATTATAAACTATGAGTTTGACTACGTAATTCATCAAGCTTTTCTTGATTCAATTTTCCATCGTCCCAAAGTGCATCAATTTCTTTCTGAGCACGGTCTGCAAAGAATCTTGACAATGCTAACTTGAAGTCATTGAGTTCTGATTCAGACTTAATGCTCTTTAATGCCTGAAAGAGTTCTAACTGTGCTGCTTCTATATACGTCATCTGCATAGTCGTTTATTTAAATATATATTGTGCGAAGATACGATTTTTTTCTGAATCTGCAAAGAATTAGACGAAATATTAGAACAACCTTTGTGAATACAAAACACAACAAGTGATTGTATTCGTTTATATTACGGCTTTTGCGGGTGTGGTGTCTCGCTGCGGTGCATCTGCAGGAATGTCATGAGGCTGGTCACGAAGGGGTATCTTGTGAAGAAGGACATGACGCTGAATGAGATGACGCCACGGAAGAAGACGGGTGCCTTGCCACATCTCTACGGCTGCTGGGGAACACTCGGATATGAGACTGCGAACTGCTGACGATATGACAGGGTGTTCCATAGGATCTTGAACATACAATAATTCGGTATCGTGGTCTGACGGTTTTGGTATGTCTATAGCAAAGCCACCGATAGACGGTGACAGGGACATGAAACGAATGTCGGAAGACTGTGTGCCGCTATTGGCTAGGAGACTATATAGACGGTCGTAGCCTTTTGCAGAGAGTTCTGCATGGAAGGTTTCACGCTCTTCGACATTCATCAGGGCGTAATTGTGATAGAAGCCTCCCCAATTTATGATTGCCGTGATATGGTCGCCACAATCGAATAGTCCGGCATGGGCATAATATACGTAGTCGTCATCGTCAAGGGGTATGTTCTTTATTACGGTTTTCTCCCGTCCCCGTGATGTGCGCTCTGTCTTTTTGTATTCCAGAGTAAGCGGGCTGTACTTCCCTTCTTCATAGCTGTTATGCCAGAAGTATTGACGCAGGTCTGTCTTTACGATCACTTCAACGAAATCATGATGACCGAGCAGCGCATAGTCTTTGCCGTCGATAATGTGCGTTCCTGACGTAGGGGTAAGGAAGGGGCGCAACGTGATGTCGGGAATCATATCCAAGAGTCCCTGGTCTATGGTTGTTGACGTAGACTGGAAATATCGGCTGAGCGACACAAGGCTGCCTTCATCGGCATAATCCATACGGGAAAGGTAGGGATAGAGGATATTGTCGGGCGAAAGGCTGTTAAGATAGTCGTAAAGCTCGGTGTCTTTATTGAGTTCCTTGAGCAGCTTACGCAACTGCCTTGACGCATCGTCAGGGAATCCTGACGACTGAAGGCTGCCTACAAGACGGTCTACATGGCGCCAGGCATTGACAGTGTTTGCCTTCATGCCACGCACAGCCTCACGAACTACGATATGGCGATAGCTGCGTACATTGGATATGCTTGCACACCAGTTGCCTATGCGGAAATACAGCTTGCGGTCTTTACGGCCATGACTCTTGACTTGCTTTATGACGCCTTCAAAACCTATATAGGGTCCTTCGGTTATCACGACGGTATCATTCTCTGCCTCCAGCTGATGATAGTTGAGGTTGAGTATCTTGAGGTCTTCTATATTGTTTGCCAGCTGTTCGTTGTATACACGGAAGCGATTGATGTCTTCTGTCTCTACACGCGCATATCTGATGATTGATTTCCTGTCGGTATTCTTCGGGTCGAAACTGAGCAGATGGACAGAGCTGTAGACGGTCTTGCAGATTATTCCGTTCAGCTGTTCGTCGTACACTTCTGTCTGATACTTGAAGTAGCCCCAGTCGTTGACAAGACGCATAAGTTTGTCTTCGCTTTCGACGTTTACAAACAATATGCCACTAATGGTAGGAATGAAACGATGACTGCCATCGCCATTCCCGCCACCACCGATTGTCTGACGGTACAGAGGCAGGTAAACGTCTTGCACGCCTTCTAAACCAAGAAGGAACTTTCTTGCTTCCTGCTCTTTATGAAAATCGCTTTTGATTATAAACCACATAGGACTATGTGGAAAGAATATACCCTATCCTCCCTAGTAAAGAATGTCTTTACAGGTAATAGGGGTGGTGACTAAGGTCACAGCATTGAAAATCAATAGACTATCTTCCACTAACTGTCAATACTTTTATGTCGTGTGCATTCACCGTACATGACGGCATAAGCACTGCAGGATATCTCCGGTCTATCATTCGCATAGTTTTTGCGGTTAAATAGTCTCTTTATATCATTGTTTTCACGACATGATAAATGGCTGTCTCATGCTGTGAGACGGACATCAAAACGTATATGACTGATAGATAGAATTTTATATGTTAGACTATTTTGTTTTTGCTAAACATTTACTTTAAATTCTTCCTGTTCACCACCATTCGTAAACTATAAAAACAAATAATTGTCCTATCTTTTATTTTATTCCAGAATAAATTATTATCTTTGCCTTGTAATATAAAGTAATTATGGAACAGCAGCGAAATTATCCGATAGGAATACAGACATTTTCGAAGATTAGGGAATCAAACTGTATTTATATAGACAAGACGGAATGTGTATATAGAATGACACATTCAAGGTCATCATACATGTTCCTCAGTCGTCCACGTCGTTTCGGAAAGTCGCTGTTGACAAGCACGCTTCATTCATATTTCTCAGGCAAGAAAGAACTGTTTAAGGGGTTGGCTATAGACAAGCTAGAGACGGAATGGACAGAATACCCTGTACTTCATTTCGACATGAGTACGGCTAAACACGTGGACAAAATACGTCTTATACAGGAGATAGAAGGCAAGCTGTGCGACTATGAGCATATTTATGGCCGTGACGAAAGCGACATAAACATTAACCAGCGCATGGAAGGCCTGATAAAGCGTGCCTACAACAAGACAGGTCGTCAGGTTGTAGTGCTAATAGACGAGTACGATGCGCCACTCCTTGATGTAGTACACGAGGAAACAAACCTCCCTCAGTTGCGTGATGTCATGCGCAACTTCTACAGCCCTCTAAAAGCCTGCGACCCGTATTTGCGCTTCGTGTTCCTTACTGGTATCACTAAGTTCTCGCAGTTGAGCATATTCAGTGAACTCAACAACATTGAGAACATAAGCATGGATGAGCCGTACGCTGCAATCTGTGGCATAACGGA
>JAUNIZ010000236.1 GCA_030523165.1 Prevotellaceae bacterium | reverse complement strand
AGGGGTTACGCATTATGTCAAACATTAAATATATTAGAACTTGAAATAGTTCTTTGCATTGTAGTAGCTGATGTCTTCAACCATACGATAGAGGCTTTCCTTATCGTCAGGAAGCAAACCGCTTTCTACGTCATTGCCCAACAGATTGCAAAGCAAGCGACGGAAATATTCGTGGCGTGGATATGAAAGGAATGAACGGCTGTCTGTCAACATTCCTACGAAACGACTCAGCAGACCAAGCACAGAGAGTGCGTTCATCTGACGTGTCATACCATCGAGCTGGTCATTGAACCACCAACCGCTACCGAACTGAATCTTGCCTGGGCAAGAACCGTCCTGGAAGTTACCGAGCATTGTAGCGATAACCTCGTTGGCACATGGGTTAAGCGTATATAATATGGTACGTGTGAGCTTGCCTTCTTCGTTAAGATGATTCAGGAAGTGGCTCATAGCTGTAGCTGTAGTGAACTCGCCGATTGAGTCGAAACCTGTATCTGGGCCAAGTTTCTTATACATGAGGCTATTGTTGTCACGGATAGCTCCATAGTGGAACTGCTGTGTCCAGTCTGCCTCAGCGTCCATTTCAGCCATAAGCGTAAGAACGCAATGCTTGTACTGACGAATTTCAGCTACAGAAAGGCTCTGTCCGCGCATAGCCTTCTCGAAGATTGTTTCAATCTGTGAGTCTGTGTATGGGTCATCGTAGAACTCTTCGATACCGTGGTCAGAAAGCTTACAACCGTTAGCTGTAAAGAAGTCGTGACGCTTCTTGAGAGCATCCATCATGCTTGCGAAGTTAGTGATAGTAACGTCAGCTACCTCACCAAGCTTGTTGATGTATTCAGCGAAATCAGGCTTCTCGATGTTCATCACCTTGTCAGGGCGCCATGCAGGAATCATCTTGATCTCGAATCCGCTTTCACGAGTCTGCTTGTGGAAGTGAAGGTCATCAATCGGGTCGTCAGTTGTACAAACGCACTCAACGTTGTAGCGACGCATGAAACCGCGTGCTGTGTATTCCGGCTGCTGAAGCTTCTCGTTACACTCGTCAAAGATTTCGCGCGCTGTCTTAGGGCTAAGAAGCTTGTCAATGCCGAAAGCTGTCTTCAGCTCAAGGTGTGTCCAGTGATAGAGAGGATTTCTGAAAGTGTAAGGAACAGTTTCTGCCCACTTCTCGAACTTCTCCCAGTCGGTTGTGTCTTTACCTGTGCAATACTTCTCGTCTACACCGTTTGTACGCATTGCACGCCATTTGTAGTGGTCACCGCCAAGCCATAGCTCTGTGATGCTCTTGAACTTGTGGTCATTGGCAACCATTTCTGGTATCAGATGGCAATGGTAATCAATAATCGGCATCTTAGCCGCATGATTATGAAATAGATCCTGCGCAGTAGCTGTTTCGAGCAGGAAGTTTTCATCCATAAATTTCTTCATGTTTGTTTTTTAATTTAAGCGTTAATTATAATTTTGTAGATTAAAGTTTTATTTATTGCAAATATACGGTATTTTTTTTGATTTGACGGTATTTTAAATTATATTTGCACAAAATAAATTACATAAACGATGTCAACAGCGGTTTCAAACACAACATTTAGCACAAACAAGAGAACAAATCGGGTATTGCTGATTTACACAGGCGGTACAATAGGCATGGATAAAAATCCGGAAACTGGCGTGCTTGAGCCACTCGACTTTAATCATTTGATTAAATGTCTTCCGGAGTTTTCCATGATAAAAACCGGCATTGATATCTATCAGTTCACGCCACCGATAGACTCCAGCGACATGTCGCCACGCTTGTGGTCGCAGCTGGTAAGAATCATTGCAGACAGATATGACGGCTATGACGGTTTCATTATTCTGCATGGCACAGACACAATGGCTTATACGGCATCGGCTTTGTCTTTTATGCTTGAGAATCTTACAAAGCCAGTTATACTTACGGGAAGCCAGTTGCCTATCAACCAGCTTCGCACCGACGGCAAGGAAAATCTGATAACAAGCATCGAGATAGCCTCAGCTTGTCATGAAGACGGCACGGCTATGGTTCCAGAAGTATGCATATACTTTAGCGGTAAGCTGCTAAGAGGAAACCGCGCCACTAAGACAAGCGCCGACGGTTTCAACGCTTTCGAGTCGTTCAACTTCCCTCATCTTGCCGAGGCAGGCATAAACATTGTATATAACGAGGAACATATACTGAAGCCTGACTTCACAAAAAAGATGATTCCGCACACGGCTGTTGACCAGAACGTTATCGTGTTCTCGCTTTTCCCCGGGCTACAGGAAAGCATTATTCACCACTTGCTTGAAGCGCCTGAACTGCGCTCTATCGTTATGAGAAGCTTCGGCAGCGGCAATGCCCCAAAGCGCCCTTGGCTAATACGCCTTCTTAAAGAGGCTAGTCTCAGGGGTGTAACGATAGTGAACATAAGCCAGTGTCTTGCAGGCTGCGTTGAAATGACACGCTATGATACAGGCTACAGGCTTAAGACAACAGGAGTGATAAGCGGATATGACAGCACCGTAGAGTGCGCTGTTACCAAACTGATGTGCATTCAGGCAAGATTCGCCGACAACAAGATTGTAAGAAGATACATGAACCGTTCTCTCTGCGGAGAAATAACCGTATAGAGCGCAAAAAGCCATTAGCCATCAGCATGTTACGCGCCACAATAGAAACTATCTATTACAGCATAGAAAAAATCTGTTTTCGGTATTGATTTTATTTTGTACCTTTGCAATGTAAAGCTGAGAAACGAGATAGACGGAGAGAAAAACAACATGTTAAATGTTCGTAAATCACAACGGATATCAAATTTAATCAGTAACTTTGCGAAACATTAGTTCTGCAGTATTAGACTGCTAACTTATACAATAAAGCGAAACATAAAACATTAGCGAACAAGATTTGCGTATATCCTCAACACGCTGAAGGCGATGAGGAGAATACAAAAGAGTTAGGAAAAGAAATTAAAAGAACATTTAAAACAAAAAACATTATGGAATTAAAAGGAACAAAAACAGAGAAAAACCTGCAGGAAGCATTTGCAGGTGAGTCAATGGCTCGCAACAAGTACACATATTTTGCATCAAAGGCAAGAAAAGACGGTTTCGAGCAGATTGCAGCTATATTTGAGGAAACAGCTTTAAACGAGAAAGAGCACGCTAAACTTTGGTTCAAGTATCTTGAAGGCGGTGACATCAAGGGCACAGCCGAGAATCTTGCAGCAGCTGCTGAAGGCGAGAACTTCGAGTGGACAGACATGTATGACCGCATGGCTAAGGAAGCTGAAGAAGAAGGTTTCAAGGAGATTGCAGCAAAATTCCGCATGGTAGGCGCTATCGAAAAGCATCACGAAGAGCGTTATCGCAAGCTTCTCGCTAACGTGGAAGAAGGCAAGGTTTTCTCTAAAGACGGTGACTGCATCTGGCAGTGCGCTAACTGCGGACACATCGTTATCGGCAAGAAAGCTCCTCAGCTTTGCCCAGTTTGCAACCACCCACAGAGTTTCTTCCAGGTTAAGGCTGAAAACTATTAATATCTTCGGTGAAGCGGTCAACAGTTTGACCGCTTCGTTTGTTTATTCCCTCTATCATTTGATTTTAAAACAATACGTCAAAATAAACGTTATAGGGATAAAAAATTACACCGCATTGAGGAATGTTCCTTCAATGCGGTGTTTTGTATATAATTGACTATACCTATTAATTTCCTATATTCTGAATTTCAAGCAGTCGCTTATCTTCTGCATCGTTGTTAGACGTGTAGGAACCAACGGCAGACGCAGCACGTTTTCTATCATGCCCATTTCGTGAAGCATAGCTTTCACGCCTGCAGGGTTGCCGTCTACGAAGAGCAGATTGAACAGATCGGTAAAGTGGTGGTGAATCTTGCGCGCGCTTTCTATCTCTCCGTTCTTCTCAAGACGTATCATGCGTGAGAATTCCTTCGGAAGCGCATTGCCGATAACCGAAATCACTCCGACTGCTCCACATGCTATCATCGGGAATGTAAGAGCGTCGTCGCCGCTTATCACGTCAAACGAATCAGGCTTGTTCTTTATTATCTCGTCTATCTGTTCAAGACTTCCGCTTGCCTCCTTTATAGCCACAATGTTCTCGCAGTCTTTTGCAAGGCGAACCGTTGTCTCTGCCTTCAGATTCACACCTGTGCGCCCTGGAACATTATACAGCACTACAGGCATCTTCGTTGCAGCTGCAATAGTCTTGAAGTGCTGGTAAAGACCTTCCTGCGACGGTTTGTTGTAATATGGGCATACGCTCAATATACCGTCTATTCCTGAGAAATCTCCTGTCTGCAGCTCTCTTACCACCTCTGCTGTGTTGTAGCCTCCGCAGCCCATAAGAATAGGAACCCTATGGCCTACTATCTCGACTACCAGTTCTTTTATTGTTTGTTTTTCTTCTTTGGTCAGGGTCGGCGTTTCACCCGTTGTAGCAAGTATGCAGAAGAAATCTGCGCCATTGTTCAGCTGATATTCTATCAGTTTCTTCAGCGAAGCATAGTCAACAGAACCGTCAGCAGTGAATGGTGTAACAAGGGCTATACCCAATCCCTTAAAAATATTTTGCGTCATAAAAACA
>JAUNIZ010000021.1 GCA_030523165.1 Prevotellaceae bacterium | reverse complement strand
ATATAGCAAAATCCGCCAGACCATGACGTGTGAGTCTAGCCTGACGGAATGAACTGAAATAAAAGCTAATAAAATAATAAATCAGAAATGAGTATTAGAATTACGTTGTCGGCGTAGCGTCTGTGGTATATTCCGTTAGCTCGCTGAACTTGCAAAGCTTCTTCAACTCTGCGTTGCTCCATGTCTTTGTATTCCTTACATTAAGCCTAACAGCCTTGATGTTGGTCGATGCCGTGAATGCGTCTGCACTGTCGGCTGGTGTAGTCTTCAATCCGATAGATATTAGACCGAGTTCGCCTAGACGAACGCTCTTGCCGTCGAGCACAAGTTCCTGAAGACACTGTAACATGTCTGTCAATACGCCGCTGATGACGCCACGAGAATACGGTGAGTTATGTTCCGCCATATGCGTGATAAACTCCTCGAATGATACCGAGCGGTCCTGAACAGCCTTGGCATACCATTTGCCAGCGAAGCTCGACTGTGCGTTAGTGTTCTGGTACTTTCTGAATTTCAATGTTCCTGTAGTTGTAGCCATTTGTGTTTTACGTTAATTTGTTATTCTTGCTTGTTTACTATAAATATCACGTACTTTCGAAAAGTTCTCGAAATCACGAAACTTTTTTCCGCAGGCTCACCTTAAAGCTTATCACTCATCACTTATAACTATAATTTTCCGCAGGTCTTCGACCAGACGGTTACAGAAAGTTGGCCTCCGTTGGAGACCAGCGTTGATATATTGCGTTTTATCCGCAGGTCTTCGACCATCGGTTACAGAAAGTTGGCCTCCGTTGGAGACCAGCGTTGATATGTTACGTTTTATCCGCAGGTCTTCGACCAGACGGTTACTGAAGTTTGCCCTCTTTGAGGACATCAGTTTGTTTGTATGACATGTGAAACTGCTAGCTACCGTCACCGAAGGTGGCGAACTTACTTAACCGCCATGCGAGCGATAGCGTGGCTTGCGGACTTATGTGTACATCCCTAACTACGTCACCGAAGGTGGCGAACTCTCCTTAACCGCCATGCGAGCGCAGCGTGGCTTGCGGACTTATGTGTACATCCCTAACTACCGTCACCGAAGGTGGCGAACTCTCCTTAACCGCTATGCGAGCGATAGCGTGGCTTGCGGATTTTCTGACGGCTTTAATCTTTCCGTCCCTGAAAGGGGCGAACTCTCTTTAACTGCTATACGTGCGACAGCGTGGCTTGAGGCACTTAATAACTCATAACTTATCGCTAAATATATGTTTCGGCGCGCGGAAAACATATTTTTCGTTGCCGTAAAGCTATGGTTTGACAATCTAAAAATATCCTTCTTTGTCCAGTTGAGGCCTCATCATGGTATTCCCGACGCTCTATTACAGTTATTACAGATTACAGAAAGATTCACAATATAGGATAACCTGATTCCATAGGGTTAATAATAATATATAATATTTATATTATATATTATTATTAAAATTATTATATTACAAAGTATAACTATTCTTTGTCTTTCTCCTTACAGTCTCACGCATACACGATAACCGCTGTCTCGGGAAAATAACTGTAATCTGTAAGAATTGTAATCGGGTAACGAAAAAAAAGAGTGGGGGAGATTGTCATATAGTAGACGGTGAGTGATATATGCATTGATTGTCGTTTGTCCTGAGCGTTTAACATCGATTATATTTTACGTTGTCCCCTTAACATCGATTATCTTGAAAAAGCGATACGTTAACATCGGTTAACTATAAATAATTTTTAATTAATTTTCCTTGCGGAATACGTTTCTTGTATGTATAAAATAATTTTCTTGATCGAAAAAAAAGAGGGAAAAATGTTTGGTGGTTTCGGGAATATGTTGTACTTTAGCCTGCGAAAATAAGACGTAATCTCCTGATTACAGGATGATTATGGGTAAAATAAGGGTAGTCTTGAACTTTTCTGAAGAAGAGACTATTTATAATTAAATAATTAAAAAACATTAACAAATATGAATATAAATTGTATGAACGAGGTAGCTGAAGTGAAGGGAGTTTCAGTCGCTGCAACAGAGGTAGAAGAGCGGACAGAATTTCAGGTAAACGAAAGCTTTGAGCCGAGAGATCCTTTTTTGAAAATTGCCAAGAAGCTATACATAAGCGGCAACGCTAGCCAGCAGTCTGACGTGCTGGAATTGGTGGGGCTATACTGGAGCGCACAGCAGGTTTTCTGCGAGCAACTCTCCGACTACAAGGATAGAGAAGCGGAATACCTGTTTAATGCCGAGCAGCAGGAGCAACGGATAAAACAACTGACGCAATAGTTATATATATAATAAGGTATATAACCAGAACAAAATGAAACTACTTAAACGGCGGCGGCGACGCCGCCAATACAACAAGAAACACACAACGGTGGCGGCCATACGCAAACAAAATAATAAAATAATAAAAAATCATTTACAGATGGCTTTTGCATATAACAACGACTGCTACAGCAACGGGGTGCAGACATGCACCAGAGAAAAATTTGAGGAAATCATTCACAGTCAAGACGTTAGGAACAAATGCACAGCATACAGAAATGCCGTTCTTATGTACCGAAACGGAAAAATAACGGAAAAAAAATTCAAGGAGCTGAAAGAAAAACACAAGGAGACTCTTCAGGTATTTTTCTGGCAGACAGCCTCGTTTCAGGGTGGCGTAAGGAGCAGCAGACTCGCTACTCCGTCCAATCTATTTATGTTCGACGCCGACCACATAGGCGACGCTAGGCAGTACTTCATAGATAAGGTGCAGGCGCACCTTGCTGAATGCGGCATAGTAGCGGCACATATCACGCCTTCGTATGAGGGTCTGCGATTGGTGTGCAGATGCCCTGAAAACCTTACATTGGCGGAGTCGCAGCAATGGCTTGCTATGAAACTTGGCATCGAGGAGTTTGATGCCTGCTGTAAGGACTATGCGCGTTGCTCTTTCGCCGTTCCTCACGACTATTTCCTTTACAGAGACGATGATGTCTTGTTTGCTAAACACGTTGAGCCTCAGGAAATTACGCAAGCAGAAATAGACGCCATAATTGCGAAGAACATAGCGTCACGCACCGTCACTCGCCAGATATCTCAGCCTAAGACTACTACCACAGCAACGGCAACGCAAGAAGAAATCGCTGACGCATATCCTGAGGATGCAGCGAGCCTAATGTACAACGGCGTACCTTATTCTCGTATTATAACGGAGTGGTTCAACCTAACGGGTGGCGAACCTAGCGAGGCGCAACATAACAGAAACAGCCGCCTTTTTGACTTGGCGATGCAGCTTCGCCTCATTTCAGACATGGATCAGGGCTTAATGTTTAGGGTTATGCCTAATTACGGCTTGGATGCCAAGGAAATGCGCACGATTATCGGTTCCGCTTGCCGCTATGATATTTATCCGCTATCAGCCGACATGAAGACCGCCATCTCGTTGGCCTCATCTTCTTCACCACTCGGCAATGACAGTGCCGCTGAGAAAGCTGCGGAAGACGCCCTTTTCGCCACCATGCCGAAGATGCCTGAGAAAAATCCGAGCCTGGTGGAACTTATACTCGGCCCTGTATCAGACAAGTTCAAGCCAGCCGTGGCGAACGCTATGTTCCCTGCTCTCGGAGCCTATGTGACTCAGGTAAAGTTTCCTTACATATTCGATGGCGAATATCATGAAGCAGCCTTCATGTCGTGCCTTATGGGCCCCACAGCCTCTGGCAAGTCGTGTCTGGATAGCCCCGTCGAATTTATAATGAAAGATATCTACACCGATAGCCGTCTCGGCGAAAAACTTTTAAGAGACTGGCGAGAAGATGTTACTACCAAGGGGTCTATCGCCCCCAAAAAAAAGAAACCGAAGCCTGTACTTCAGCATCTCCCCGCCAACTTTACGCCTGCGTCGTTTTTGGAGAGGATGATAAACGCTGGCGGCAGGTTCCTTTTCACTCAAATCGACGAGCTGACGCGCCTCTATCAGCTCCAAGAGGGCAAGAAAAACAACCATTATGAGATTATTAAAAACGCTTTCGACTGCGCGTTGTTCGGTGCCGCGAGAGTCGGTGCGGAATCTATTAGTGGTCAGGTCCAATTGCGCTGGAACTTAGTTGCCGCCACCACAATTAAAAACGGAAAGAAGTTCTTCGCGCAAGGGCTTACTGATGGTGTCGTTAATAGGTTTAATTTTTCTCGTATCCCTAAGAGCCGCCCACATGACCACCCTCGTTACGGCGAGTACACGCCAGAGCAATTTGCGCAGCTGCAGCCTTACCTCGATAATCTCAGGGCTGTGCATCATACCACTATAAGGTGCGAAGAAGCGCTTGCCTTGGCAAGAAGAATGGTATCTATGTGCGAAGACATCTATGAGAAAACCGATGACGAGACGTACTGGGAGCTTGCAAAGAGAGCATGCGTCATTGCTTACCGTAAGGCTTGCGTGCTGTATGTTGCCAACGGCTGCCAATGGGAACCAGAGATAGAAGATTTCTGCATATGGTCCCTCGAATATGACATGTGGTGCAAGATGGACTTCTTCGGTGCAGCCATCGACCGCGAAAACGCGGAAGAATACGAACCGAAGTCTCGTGGTCCTCGCGGATTTCTTTACCGTCTGCCGCAAGTATTCTCGCTGCAAGAGTTGTATGACGCCTGCCCAGACACTTCACAAGAGAAATTACATAACACACTGAACCAGTGGCGTTTCCGTCATAAAATTAAAAACTTGCCTGACGGAAGATTTATGAGAATCAGATAGTTATCCTTATATATAATATAGCGTGGGTTGCCTCGATATGTGGTTGCCCACGTTTGTTATTTTTTCAAAACAATGCAACTTTCTGGCAAGTGCCTTTGCGTAGACTAATGTTTCTGGGGATTTTGTTAATCCCCAGCATTGAGTATAAGGATTTAAAAATCCGATAAAATATATACATATTATAACATAGGTATTCTTGTTGCGGATTAAAATTGGCTTCCGCTTCGCACGCCGACCGTTGGTTCCTTATACTCATCAAACGTCGGATTGATAAATCCGACGGGACAGAATGCTTTGACGCTTGCGTAAAAAAAAGAGATTCCCATTTGATTAGGAATCTCTTTAAAGTATTGTTTAGCGGCCGAAATTGTAGTCTACCCAAATCGTGCCGTCAAATGTGTAAGAGTCGTCAGCAGCATAACTCATTTTCAGATTGTCGAAGTCAATCTTTATCAAGCCATTTTCTACATCAACGCTTACAACCGTTGCCGTACCGCTTACACGTTTATACATGTGAAATGAACTGTCCATTGGTCCAAGTTCCAATGACTTGGTAGAAAAGTCATAGCCCACAGACGGGTGTACAGTGTCTTCATAAGAAAACTCATAATAGAGAACGTCAGTAGAACTTCCTACTTGTTCTGTTACAGTAACACAGAAATGTCCTAATGAGCCTTCGCTTGTTATGAATTGGCTACGAGGATAAGATACGCCGTTAATGGTGATGCTATTTCCGTCACCGCCGCCGCCTGCCTCGTCGTCATCGTCGCTGCAAGAATACAATGTTGTCGCTGTAAGAGCGAACAACGCCATCGTAAAGAAATATAGAAACTTTTTCATGTCAATTAGAATTTATATGCCAAACCTACACTTACTACAAACTGGTCGAAGTCGCTTATAATCTGATATTTAGCCTCTGCGTTCAGCACGAGCTTGCTTGAGAGGTCATATTGAAAACCGCAACCTACATTTACGCCAAACTTGCCTTCACTGTCTGACGTGTCGTCAGAATCATAGCCCAAGTCTTCCATATAGTCAGCCCACTCGTCGTCTAGCTCAAAGCCGTAGTCTAACGTCCAATTTGTGTATGACACACCCACAAGAGGATAAATCTTGAACGACTCAGACAATGGTATCAGATAATGGAAGTTGAGGTTAAGGTCCCACATCTTCAGTCCGTCTTTTTCAAGGAAGTAGTCGAATCCTAGTTCAGTGCGTATCTTGTCTGTGATATTGTATTGGCCTTCAACGCCAATTCCTACACTCTTTATTTCGCTGCCATAGCTGACATTAACGCCTGCTGCTATGTCGCCTTTCTCCTGTGCGTATGTACTCAAACTCATGATGGCGCATATTGCCATTAAAATAATTTTCTTCATTTTATTTCTAATTTTAGTTTAATATCATTTACTAATTAAAGTTTAGTCCATTGGTCGGAGGTAGACAATAAAAAAACGTGGACTAATAACTTCGTCTACGTTTCAGAGGTATCGCCAAACACCGCGCACACATATACGAGTAAAAGCCCACGCCATAGGCGTGAGCATCAACTTTTACTCTTGTGCGCTTCATCAAATTGGCGATTTTCTGAAACAAGAATACAAAGCTAACGCTTTTTTATCTTATGTCTTTTATTCAGATTCTATATCATAGGCATTTTGTTTATGTTTATCACGGCAAAAATAACACTTTTTTATTGATTAAACGCTAATGAAGTCCATTTTTTGCAGATTTTTATTAAATTATTCTCCTTAGCCGTGTTTTATGTTCCCATATAAAAAAGGCAATACCGTTTATTGTGGCATTGCCTTCACTGCATTATTACTTTATATATTTCAGTTCCATGTTTCAAAATGTACGTTTTCCTCGTTCCATTTATCTTTCGGATCTGGTTTTTCGTCAGGATAACCAATAGGTATGACGTTAAGCGGAACTATGTTCTCGGGCAATTTCAAGAGATTTTTCAGAAATGCAACACGTTCAGACAGAGGATATATACCGCACCATACGGCACCAAGTCCCATGCTGTGAGCAGCCAATAGAAGGTTTTCTGTTGCTGCCGAAGCGTCTTGAACCCAATAGCCAACGCCTTCGTCTGGGAACGTCTTGTTCAAGTCACCGCAGACAACTATAGCCAATGGAGCGTCTTTAGCCATTTTCATTGTGTTGAGGTTCTCAGAGATAGTGTTAAGCGTTGCTTTGTCTCTTATTACTACAAAATGCCAAGGCTGCTTGTTGCCAGCCGAAGGGGCTGCCATAGCTGCACGAAGAAGCGTATCGACAGTTTCTTCCGATACATCTAGGTCTTGATATGCTCGTATGCTTGTACGCGTCATGATGTTGTCAATCACGCTTCCTGAAGCATTGACGGCTTCTGTCTCTGCAGTAGTTTCAGTTTTTCCGTCTTTATCGAGGAATGTAATCTTTATAGACAAGATTACCAGTGCTACGGCCAATAGCAAGTTGAGCCAACTTGTTTTATTCATATTATTCTATGTTTTGTGATATTTTTAGTAACGTGCCCGTAGGGCATACAAACCTGCAATAAGGGCGAGGAATAACAAGCGAAACGAGCACAAACAGCACTGCTGCTATGCTTACGCCTATTGGAGCATTGGTGAAGATAAACGCTGTAAACAACTCATAATCAACGAGTTCAAACATCACGCCCGACCATAACAGCAGCATCAGCAGTGCCCATAGCCCTTGACGGAACCAGCGCAAATATTTTACGGTACGCTGCGACATGCGGTATTTGTATTTTATTGATTTACCTGCCAACTCTTGAATCGAGCCTAACGGACATATCCAAGCGCAATAATGGTTCTTCTTTCCGAACAGAGGAAACACAAAGGCTACTATCAGAAGCATTACGGTCAAGATAGACGACATAAGGCTAATTCCGTTTGATATGCTGTTAATCAGCAACGAATACGATATGAACGTGCCACACCAAAAGCCGAGAACCAAGACATTCAATGTCTGCTGAACAATCCTGTAATAGCGGTTATGAACGAACATCGGCAATATGCTGCCTGCAAGTATAACTAATACAGCTACCCAGAACTTCACTGACGTAAAGTCTTGACGCGAACTTTTTATCTCTACCTTATTGTCAATAACATATTGTAGCCCAGCCTTTACGTTCTGAATCACCGCATCCGAGGAATACGTTGCCCCTGAAACGGCATCGACCTTAGTCTGCAATGCTTCTTCTGGCGTCTTTCCTATCCATTTCTTGAACATGCCGCTGCCTGTTACTTCTGCGAAGAAATCAGGTGTTTCTGAGTTTTCAAGCGGTTTAACGTCCTTTATAACACCGTCTTTCATGTGAATTTCCAATGGTGTAGGTCCGCCATAGCCTATAATTTCTTTGCCTATCTCTGCCGTTGACACAACAACTGTGCCGTCTTCAAGCGTGCGTTCAGTCGGTGTTTCTTCACTGTTGCCGAGCTTTATGTCATTGCCCCATAGCTTGTGGTCTCGCGTTATGGCTATTGCTGTCACCATAAGCAAGCATGTTATCAACGATGCAACATGGGCAAGTTTTTTATTCTTCATTGGGTCTATACCTTATTATATTATATGTTGTCTGTCTAAACACTGCAAAGATAATAGTTAATTATCGATTACGCAAAGATGCTTGCCATAAAGTCGCATTGTTTTTGAAAAAGGACGGTAGTAGGCTTTTTTGTCGCCTGTGTATTCTTGTCTCACCAATGAGTGAGACACATTTATTTGCCAATAAGGTATTTCTTCCGTTTAAGTCGGAACAGGTCAAAGAACGAATCAAAATCTTTTTTAAGCATAAGACCAACGCCTTGTGTGTTTAATGATGACTTGGTGAAATAACGGTCGTTTGTCTGGTTATATACTTTTAGTGCCACGTTGCCGTTAGGCACGAGCAGATAACTTATGTCGAAGTCGCCGATAAACGATGTTGTGGCGTTTGCATTGTCTCTGTAACCGAACTGACCGTTCACTTGCAGACGGTTGTTAAGCAGACGACCTGACAGCAGACCCTCGTATTCGGCGTTGTTGAAGCCCTCGTCACCTGTGCTTATGTTGGCACCGAATGTCCAGTTGTTGTTGTCTACAAGGTTGCCGAGAAGCGAGTTAATCTGTTGGCTGATAGTTCCGCTGAGAAGGCTCTGCATGGCAAGACTTGTCTGCGTCTGGTCGTTCTCTGACTGTGTTGCGTTGTTCTTGTTCTGCATATAGAAGCGTCCGACGCTGAGCAGATATACTACTTGTTGATTCATTTCCTCTTCTCCGTTGATAAGCGTTCTCACCATTTGCTTGGCGTCAGAGTTGACGGTAGGCATATCTAGGTCGAACTCTACATGGGGCGCCTGTGGCGTGCCCCCAATGTTCATGATACAGTCTACACGTACATTGTTAGAAGAAAAGCTGTTGCCGAGCTGTAGGTCGGAGAGAGGTACTCCGTTTATTGTGTATATTGCCTTCAAGTTTAGAGCAGCATTATATGGGTCACCTCCGAAGACAACCGTGCCGAGCGGCTGGAACTGGAACTCTTTTTTTATGATGTTCTGAATGGTCAGCTTGTACACTCCGTGGTCAATAAGGTATGTTCCGAACATATCAAACGAACCCTTGTTGAAGTAAGTGGCACGTATACCGCCCGTTCCGTTAAGAGCAATGTAGTCGCCACTTCCTTGATCCATGAGCACGCGCAGAGTAGCGTCAGGTGTCATGTTGAAGATAAAGTTTATGCGCATGTCAGACGGTATGTCGCGAAGTTCCGTGAACAGACCTTTATTTTCGTCAGCTGTGACGTTAGTGGTGTCAGCTTTGTTGCCGTCACCGTTTTGATTTATTGCAGTTATTGCACTTTTTTCGTTCCATGTAATGAATTGCAGGTCGGAGATAGACTCAGGGCTAGCGGCATTATATTCAATGAACGACCCTCGTTGTGGCGTAATGTTAATGTCGATGTCTATCTTGCCGTTCCCTCCCTGTATATTGCATATGCCTGTGCCATAGGCTGTTCCGTAGAACGTATCATCACCGTAGCTATGCGTGTCGTAGCAGAGAAGGTTGTCGGTGGTTATGCTCAGGTCGTAGGTCAGCCGCCTCAGACTTTCGTGGTGGAGCGTGCCGTTCACGATGCCTATGTTTCCGTTTCTGTCGCGTATGCTGTCGGCAGCGAAGATTATGTTGTCGGGAATGAAGCGTATGGTGTCGTTGTCGAGCGTGTAAGTTACATTCAGCGGCTTTATGCGCATTGTGCCGTCAGCCCTTATCATGCCCGTAAGGTTGATGTCTTTCAGTGGGCCTATTAGCCTTAGCTCACCGTTAGCCCTTGCGTTTACATCGCCCATGAAGCTGCCGCAGAAACTCTCGAGAAACTCTATGTTTGTGTTCTGAGCAGTAAAGCCTAAATCAATAAAGTTTTTTGACGGAGAGACATAGCCGCCAATGAGTGTCTTCACGCCGTTCTTGTCGTCAGCATGGGCGTCAATGTCAATCTGTTTCTCCGTCTTGTTCCAATTTACGGCAGCAGAGAGTGTGCCCATTCTTCCGTCTTGAAACTTGAAGTCTTTAACGGTAATGTCAGCGTAGGCGTCAGGCTCGAAGAAGACAGACTTCACGTATGCCTTGCCGCTAAGATAACCTTTGAAGTCAACAGAGTGGAAGTTTACGAGATCGAGAATGTAGTTTATGTCCACGTCTTGCAGGTCTACCGTTATAGAGTCGGTAGGGTTCTTCGTTGCCAGTCCGTCAATCTTAATGTGCTGTCGGTTGTGTTCAATAGCAAAATGGTCTATCGCCAAATCTCCAGCCACATAGCTTATCTCGGCAGGGTGAACAGTCCATGTTGTGTCGTTGATTATTATCTCAGACGGATTGACGCTCAGCTGCACATCAGGCTTGCCGTTGGCATTCTTTGAAAATATGGCGTCAGAGCTTAGCGTGCCTGCTATAGGGTGAGGCTGATGGTTGTTCCAGTCTATTATCGTAGAAAGCTTATCGTCAGCGGCATCACCCCTGAAACGCAAGCTAAGCCTGTGTCCGTTCTTCATGACCTTGCTTACCTGTGCCTTTGCCGTAAGCGTGTCGTTAGGCATGTAGGCATATACCATAGCCTTCTCGTAGTCGCTGCCGTCATAAGTAAAGCGGTCGGCCTTGGCGAACACGTCAAATATGTTTCTCGTTTCGTCAACGTCTGCTTTCAGCGTCAGCGGAGAGTCGAGCGTGAGCGGTATCTGCAACAGGTTTTCTAGCCAATCAGACTTGGTTATTCTCGCTTCCAAATGGAAATGATTGTCGGTAGCTGAGTGTTCAGGGAAAAGGGTAGGGAGCTTGCTGTTCAGCAGATTGGTCATGCTCTTTGGGATAGAAGCCAAGGTGTAGTTGCCCGTTATCTCGGCATAGCCGAAATCGCTCTTCATCGTTATGCTGTCTTTGCTTGCGGCAATGTCAAGTCTATAAAGATTGTATGTGCTCTCTTCACTCTTCATCAGCAGATTGTTCAGACTTATGTTGCCGCTGAGCAGTTTATTTCCGCTGAAAGAGCAGTCGGCTGCTATGTTGAAGTCGAAATCAGTGTTTCCCCATTTGTTGGATAAGTTAAGCGCCATTGGGTTCAGGTTTCGGACATTGGCTATTATGTCTGCATCATATTGCTTGTCAATGTTTACGCTGCCCTCAATGTTGACAAGGGCGTTAGGGTCGTCAATGGCAAGAGAGCCTGTGAAACTCTTATTGTCCAATATTCCGTTAGCAGACAGGTTCTGATAATGGTAGCCTTTATAATCAAACCTTTCTACAGTAGCGTCTATGTGAGTATTCCTAAATCCTCCGTTCTCATTGTAGCCGTTTATTTTTATGTTTGCAGCCAACGTGCCGAAGCTGTTGTTGTCGAGCAGGTCTTTGAGATTTATATCGTCAGTATTTGCCTCAAGGTTTATGTGTGTTCCGTTCTTGCCTACCTTCAACTTCACAGAGCCGACATCTGTGGAAACAACGCCATTTGCCGAGATGTCTTTTCCTTGACCTGCGGCATTGCCTTTATAGCTTACATTGCCAAGGCGCGTTAGAATCTGCGGAACCTTTATGCCGTCGATGTCCATGCCGTCAAGCAACTCGCTGATTTTAGGCACGTTGCATTTTAGCTCCTTCACATCGGCATGCCATGCAGTGTTCTTGGTTCCTTGAATATGCCCCGTTGCATTGACGTATATGCCTTGGTCTTTTGTATAAAGCAGAAACTTTTTGACAGTCAGCAAGTCATTGCTTCCGCTGAAATTCATTGACGTGTAGAGAGGAAACGACAATGATTTGAAAGTTGGAACGAAACACGAGAGGTCAGAGAGTGTTATCTTGGTGTCGGCTATGCCTCCTTTGAACCGTAACGACTCTTTTATCAGTTGCTTGTTCTGATACTTGTAACTGGCAGTAATCGCATTAATACGGATGTCCGTGTTAGGCAGGCTTAATATAAAATCGCTTATTTCGGTCTTTTGCTTGTCGATAGAGGCAATAAAACTAAGATTATTCAGAGTGAAGCCCGAAGCTTCCTTGAAAGAAAGTTTCTTTACCTCAATAGCCAGATTGTCCTTGTCGTAGAACGGAATTATCAGATGCGCGCTTATGTCGCTTATGTTCAGATGGTTAACGTTGAAGCGTGAATGCGTGTAAGGCATGTCATAGCGGTCATACTTTATAGCACCATGACGTATGATAAGTGAATTGATGCTTAGTTCAAGGTTCGATTCTGTTGTCTTGTCCTTTGACGAAAGCGAGTCTAAAGCAAATTGGTAATTAGGTTCTGATATGGCGTCTTGCTTGTAGAAATTGCCTTGCATTCCGAATATCTGTGCAGACGATATATACAGACGTCTGTTCTTCACTAGCTGATAGTAGTCGAGCTTTGCTGCAAGACGTGAAGCCTTGACCATCAATTTGTTCTGTTGGTCATAGATTTCTACACCGTCCATTATCACTCTGTTGAGAAGACCGATATCAACCTTACCTACAACAACCTTTGTTCCGAGCTTGCGCTCAAAGGCATCGCTGATTTCTTCTCCTATCCAGTTTTGTATATACGGAATATTAGCCAATGTGATAATTGCCATGTAGACAATCACAATGGTCCATACAGTGATGTTTATTATGGTTCTTAGTTTCCTCAATTTATTTATGTAGACTCTCTGACACTGTTCGCTCCGATATTACAGTTATTACAGATTACAGATATATTGCAGATATATAGATGTGCAAAGGTAAATAATTTAATGGTAAAACCGAAATTAAATTAAAAGTTTTTCTGATGCCTCTTATATTATAAAGAGTGTATGATGCAACATTAAACAAAAAAGCCTCGAAAGATTATCTTCCAAGGCTCTTTGAGAGGTACCTAGCAGAGTCGAACTGCTCTACACGGTTTTGCAGACCGTTACCTAACCGATCGGCCAAGGTACCATTTCTTATTTGCGGTTGCAAAGGTAATGCTTTTTTCTTGTTCCTCCAAATTTTTATCAGTTTAATTTTATGCGAATATTAAATTTACGTGTTTAAGGAAAGCAAAATTCAGGATGTAAATACATTATATATACTCCATGTCTAACGATAAATGAAAAGTCACACAAAAAAGAAAAAGTCATTCTGTGTTACTAATCAACACAAAATGACCTCTTCTCTAATATCTAAGCTTGAAGATTTATCTAATGCGGTCAGCTGAACGAACCAATGCCTCGTCAGCAAGAATCGCTTTACGCGCCATGAAATACAATATCAGTGCAACGGCAGGGAATGCTGTGTAGAAAGACAATTTTAGGTTTTCAGCGCCTTCCATTCCTAACGTGAACACTGCCAAGACAATATACCATCCAAGTATCAGAAGCATATTGAACAGACAGAAACGGCTCTGAACAATGCGGTTGTGATAAGAGAATATAGCGGCAATAGATATTGGACATGTTACAAGCAGTATTGCAAACAATGCCCATACAGAATAGTCGTGACTGCCGTTAGCGGTTACAATCCACAGATTGTAGATTGTATTGTTTTCGCCAATTCCTGAACTGAAACTTCCCACAGGAAGACACAGGCAAGCTATTGTAAAGACAATGGCAAGCAAAAGGAATATGGTTTGTTTCCTTTGTATCATTACGCGTCTTTCTGATTGTCCTTCTGAGTATCACGCCAATATACATTGCCGTCAACGAACTCTTGTGTAGCGAGCAGTGTCGGCTTTGGCAGTTTCTCGTAATATCTTGAGATTTCTATTTGCTCTCTGTTCTCGAACACTTCTTCAAGACTGTCGTTGTAAGAAGCGAATTCTGCTAGTTTTTTGCTCAAGTCCTGCTTTATCTCTACTGAAATCTGGTTTGCACGTTTAGATATTATAGCAACACTTTCATAAATGTTGTCTGTCTCTTTGCAGAGATCCATAATGTTACGGGTAACCGTATTAGCAGGTGCTTTTGACTTTTTGTAATCCATCTTTAAATTATAATTGTTTTTATTTTGTTCTTTGTTATTCTTGTTCTTTACCTTTTGTTATTTTCTGACATGCCGCGATATACTTCTCCGCAATTTCCTTGTTCTTGGAGTCAGGGTATTCATTTATGAATCCGTAGCATTCGTCTTCCGCATCTCTGAAACGGTCAAGGCGCTTTGCTTCAACGCTTTGCTGCGCAAGCTCGAATTTGCTCTTCATTATGAGAACGGCAAAGTTCTCTCTGTCTTGGCTGTAAGGATAATCCTTTATGGCGTTTTGGGCGGTTATTATGCATGCTTCATAATTGCTGCCGCCATTGGTGCAGTTTCCGAAATAAGAACCGAGATTATAATATAACTGTGCAGAATACAGTTCCTTCTTTACGAGCTTGTCTTGAAGTTCGAGAAGTCTTGTCTGTGCTCTTTCTTTCATCTTCGGTTGTGGATATATGTCAAGATAATCCTGGAAGGCAGCAATGGCGTTTACCGTTTCTGTCTGGTCAAGACGTGGCTCAGGAGTACTTTGGAACAAGCTCTCGCCAATGTAGAAACATGCCATTTCAGCATATATTCCCTTTGGATATGTCTTGAAATATTTCTTGAAAGTCATAGCAGCAGACTCGAAGTCTTTACCATTGAAATAAGCCATTCCTAACATGTAAAGGCTTTCTTCTGCATTGTCTGTTCCTTTCTGTACTAATATAAGTTCGTCAAGGAGCGTTGTTGCCTGTGTATATTTACCTTTGGCAAACGCTTCTTTAGCATACTCATATTTGTAGTCTGTATCTGGCGACTTAATTACCTGATTGAATTCATGGGCGCATCCTGAAAACAGCATGACGCTAGGTAAAATTGCAATAAGAATCTTATTCTTCATATTTTACGGTTTGAGATGCAAAATTACACATAATTCCATAATCTGCAAAGAATTAAACTTATTTTTAGAAAAAAAAGACTTTTCTTAGTCTCATAAGCCACATTCTTATTAATTTTGTAGCGCGAATATATGGGTATGATGATTTAAGTGTATATGAAGAGTTTCAAATTGACATCAGACTATAAGCCTACAGGTGACCAGCCAGAGGCTATAAAGGAACTAACAGACGGATTGGTGAGGGGTGACAAGTCGCAGGTGTTGCTTGGCGTTACTGGTTCAGGCAAGACTTTTACGGTTGCCAACGTGATAGCCAATGTCAATAGACCTACGCTTATTCTAAGCCACAACAAGACTTTGGCTGCTCAGCTGTATAGTGAAATGAAGTCTTTCTTCCCAGAAAATGCCGTTGAATATTATGTTTCATATTACGATTATTATCAGCCAGAAGCATATTTGCCACAGTCTGACACATATATAGAGAAAGACCTTGCTATAAATGAAGAGATTGACCGCCTTCGTCTGTCGGCAGTTTCGGCTTTGTTGTCAGGGCGCAGAGATGTTGTCGTTGTGTCTTCCGTTTCATGTATATATGGTATGGGTGGCCCTGTGGAAATGGCTAAGAGCGTCATTGCCATTAAGAAAGGGCAGATTCTTGACAGAAACGCTTTTCTTCGTGATATTGTCAAGGCGTTGTATGTTCGTAACGATATGGAACTTAAACGTGGCAATTTCCGTGTTAAAGGTGATACGGTTGACATTTTCCTTGCATATAGTGACAATGTATTGCGTGTTTCGTTCTGGGACGATGAGATAGAGTCAATAGAAGAAGTAGACTCTGTTACCTTTCACAAGATGGCTTCTTTTGACAGCTATCAGATTTACCCTGCCAATATTTTCGTTACTTCGCAAGAACAGACAGAGATAGCCATACGACAGATTCAAGACGACTTGGTGAAGCGAATTGATTTCTTTAACGAAATTGGCGATACCATTAAGGCTCAGCGAATTAAGGAGAGGGTAGAATATGATATGGAGATGATAAAAGAGCTTGGACATTGCTCAGGCATAGAGAACTATTCCCGATACTTTGACGGTCGTGAGCCTGGGCAGAAACCTTATTGTCTTCTTGACTTCTTTCCAAAAGACTTTCTGCTTGTGGTAGATGAAAGCCACGTGAGCGTTCCTCAGATCAGTGCCATGTATGGAGGTGACCGTGCCCGTAAAAGCAATCTCGTTGAATACGGTTTCCGACTTCCAGCTGCCTTTGACAATCGTCCGTTGCAGTTTGAGGAGTTCCATTCAATGATAAATCAAGTCATTTATGTTTCTGCAACTCCAGCAGACTATGAGCTAGAGGAATCGGGTGGAGTAGTGGTAGAACAGGTGATTCGACCTACAGGTTTGCTTGACCCAGAGATAGAAGTGCGTCCAAGCGAAAACCAGATTGACGACCTTATGGCTGAGATTCTTGAAAGAAACGAGCGGAATGAACGAACACTTGTCACAACGTTGACAAAGCGAATGGCAGAGGAACTCACAGAATATCTTCTTAATCATGATGTTAAAGCCAACTATATCCATAGTGATGTTGCGACACTTGACCGCGTGAAGATAATGAACGACTTGCGCGAAGGCGTGTTTGATGTGCTTGTCGGTGTCAATCTCTTGCGTGAAGGCCTTGACTTGCCTGAGGTTTCGCTTGTGGCAATACTTGATGCTGACAAGGAAGGTTTCCTTCGTTCCCACCGTTCATTGACGCAGACAGCAGGTAGAGCTGCACGTAACGTGAACGGAAAGGTTATAATGTATGCTGACCATATCACGGCAAGCATGCAGATGACTATTGACGAGACATTGCGTAGACGAGAGAAGCAGTTGCATTACAACGAACTGCACCATATTACGCCTATGCAGATTAGAAAAGGCATTCGTGTAAATGCTCTTAACGCCAATGCACAGGCAGAGGCTGCCAAGCAAAGCTCAACGTCATACAAGCCATATATTGAAGATGAGCATGCAGCATTTGCAGCTGACCCGATAGTTAAGCAGATGTCACCAGAACAGTTGCGCAAGAGCATCGACAATACAACACGACTGATGAAGAAAGCTGCTAAGGAACTCGACTTTATACAGGCTGCACAATATCGTGACGAACTTCTTCGTCTGCAGCAACTCTTGGAGGAGAAGGTATAGAATTATTGTTCAACGTAATAATGACTCTAATCTGATAAATTTCTAATCTGTCAAATAAATATTCCGTCTATTCCGAAAATCTCTATATATACAAATGAAAAAGCGTGGAGCCTAATGACTTCACGCTTTTATCTAATAATTATAGTTTATCAGCATACTTTGTGTGAACCGTCGCTGATTACTATGTCATATACTTTTGGTAGTTTGCCGTATTTTTCCTTATATTTGTTCTTTGCGTCTGCAATGAAGTTGTCGTAAAGTTCTTCTTTAACCAAGTTGATTGTGCAGCCACCGAAGCCACCGCCCATTATACGGCTACCAGTAACGCCATTAGCCTTTGCTACGTCAACGAGGAAGTCAAGCTCTTCGCATGAAACTTCATAGTCTTTGCTAAGACCTTCGTGTGTCTCATACATTTTCTTTCCTACTGTCTCATAGTCGCCAGCAACAAGAGCGTCACAAACTGCAAGCACTCTGTCTTTCTCGCCGATAACGAACTTAGCGCGGCTATAATCCTCAGCACCTACTTCTTCTCTTACTTCTTCTATCTGCTCCCATGTGCAGTCACGAAGTGTCTCGAACTTAGCTTCTGGGTGTTTAGCTGCAATATGCTTAACAACGTTCTCACAGCTATTGCGACGGTCATTGTAAGGAGAACCTGCAAGTTCATGCTTAACTACAGAGTCAACAAGAACGAGCTTGTAGCCCTTTGGCTCGAATGGGAAATACTCGAACTCACGGCTGCGGCAGTCAAGACGCATAAGTTTGCCTTCCTGACCGAACACGCTTGCGAACTGGTCCATAATACCGCAGTTAACGCCGCAATAGTTATGCTCAGTTGCCTGACCTGCAAGCACCATGTCCCACTTAGAAACCTTGTTGTCGCCGAAAAGGTCATTAAGGGCAAATGCATAGCAGCTTTCCAATGCTGCAGATGAAGACAAGCCTGCACCTAATGGAACGTCACCAGAGAAAGCTGTATTGAAACCTTTAACGTCAACGCCTAACTTCTTCATTTCCTGAACGATACCGTAGATATATCGTGCCCAGCTTGCGCGAGGTCCAGTAGGATCGTCAACCTTGAATTCAACGCGGTCTTTAAGGTCAATAGCGTATGCCATGATGGTGTTTGTGCCATTTGGACGAATCTCGCATGTTATGCCTTTGTCAATAGCTCCAGGGAAAACGAAACCACCGTTATAGTCGGTATGTTCGCCAATGAGGTTAATTCGTCCTGGAGACATATATATGCTGCCTGTTTTTCCGTCAAAATGCTTGATAAAGCGACTTCTTACAACTTCTATATCCATAATTATCTATAGTTTAAAAGGTTTATATAAAATGTTAGTAGTTCTACTTATTTAGAGAGGTTTATTTCTCTACACCAAACTTGTATATGGTTTTCTGCTTGTACTGCTCGCCTGGTCTAAGTATTACAGACGGGAAATAAGGGTGGTTAGGAGAGTCTGGGAAGTGCTGAGCCTCGAAACAGATAGCGCTTCTGCGTGGGAATGTCGCTCCGTGCTGTCCTTTGTAGCCGTCAGCCCAGTTGTCAGAATACAGCTGAACGCCAGGTTCTGTTGTGTAGACTTCCATCGTTCTTCCGCTTACAGGCTCTGTTATCTTTGCAGCAAAGCTCAGTTCGCCTTCTTCTTTCTTGTTCAGAACATAGCAGTGGTCATAGCCAGCGCCGTTCTTTATCTGTTCGTCATCGGCATTGATGTCCTGTCCCACAGGCTTAGCCTTGCGGAAATCCATTGGTGTGCCTTTAACGAATCTGATTTCGCCCGTAGGTATGCAGTTTTCGTCAATAGGGAGATAATAGTCAGCGTTAATCTCGCAGATAAGGTTGTCTATTGTAGGTGTAGGGTCAGCAATGCCTGCAAGGCTGAAATATCCGTGACTAGTAAGATTGATGATTGTCTTCTTGTTTGTCGTTGCCATATATTCGATAACCAATTCGTTATCGTTGTTGAAGCTATATGCAACCGTAACCTTAACTTCTCCTGTATATCCTTCTTCTCCATAAGATGAAACGTAATTGAGGATAAGTGTTTCATCGTTCATTTTCAGAGCGTCCCAAACTTTTGCATTGAAGCCCTTGTTACCGCCGTGCAGCGAGTTTGGACCATTGTTTATTGCAAGCTGGTATTCCTTTCCGTTAAGCTGGAACTTGCCTTCGCATATTCTGTTGCCGTATCTGCCGATGAGAGTTGAAAGATAAGGCTCTGGACTGTTTATGACGTCTTGAATGTTGTCGTGGCCTTGAATCACATTGGCATAATTGCCGTTTTTGTCTGGAACCATTATCGCTACAATAGCGCCTCCATAGTTTGTGATTGCCACTTCGTTACCTTTCTGGTTTTTCAAGATAAACAAGTCAGTATTTTTTCCGTTTATAGTGGTTTGAAAAAGATCTCTTTTCAAACCACAGAGGTTTGGCGTTTCATTCGTGCTCATAATATTATAGTTTTAGTTAGTTACCTAAATGCAAAGTAAAAGAAAAAAAACGAGAAACGCAAATTTAACGCCTAAAATAATTTCAGTATAAAGTTAAAAACGGTTAATCTTGTTCTTTTATGTAAGCAAACAGGTCAGATACTATATAACTGCTGCCTCCTACGAATATAAAATCGCCCTTGTCAGAGTCGTTTAAAGCTTTAAGATATGCTGTCTTTACGTCTGGGTAGAATGTTCCTTGCAAGCCTGCTTCCAAACCTGTCTTGTAGACTTTCTCGCTGCTTACGGCTCTTTTTGTCGAAGCCTGCGTGAAGTAATAGACGGCATTTTTCGGCAGCATTTGCATTACGGTGTGTATGTCCTTGTCGTCTACCATGCCGAAAACAATGCGCATCTGTCGGCATTTCTGCATTTTCAGCTGCTTGCTCAGATATTGCCAGCCTCCAGTGTTGTGGCCAGTGTCGCATATCACCAACGGGCTGTTCTGAATCTTTTGCCATCTGCCAACTAGTCCTGTTGACTCGGAAACGTTGCTGAAACCGCTTTTTACGGCATTGCCGTCTATATTGAAACCTTTCGCTTTCAGCGTGGCAATGGCATTAAGAATAGTATTGGTGTTCTTCACCTGGTATATGCCGCCAAGCTCGCCATGAATCGTTCCGTAGTCTTTCGTCTCGTAGTCTATGCCGCCTTCGGCAGATGCAGAAGCGCTTTTTACAATCATGTTGTCTTCTGCAAACGTTATCGGGCTATTACATTCCGCTGCCTTGCTTTCAAAGACTGGTCTTGTCTCGCTGTTTGTTTCGCCGACTATTGCCTCTATACCTTGTTTAATAATACCAGCCTTCTCGCTGGCTATCTTTGCGAGAGTGTCGCCGAGAAACTGCGTATGGTCTAGGCTTATGTTCGTTATTACCGAGAGTTCGGGTGTTATAATATTGGTGCAGTCGAGCCTGCCGCCAAGACCGACCTCGATTACAGCCACGTCTACCTGCTGCTCTGCGAAATACTTGAACGCCAAAGCCGTTGTTAGCTCAAAGAAACTAGGGTGGAGAGGCTCAAAGAAAGAGCGCTCGCTCTCCACGAAATCCATTACATATTGCTTGCTGATGCACTCGCCGTTGATTCTTATTCTCTCTCTGAAATCCAATATATGAGGAGATGTGTAAAGTCCTGTCTTGTAGCCAGCAGCCTGTAGGATAGAGGCTATAGTGTGCGAACAAGAGCCTTTGCCGTTGGTTCCAGCTATGTGTATAGTCTTGAATCTTGTGTGAGGGTGGTTGAAATGCTCGTCTAATATGTGTGTATTCGACAAGCCTTCCTTATAAGCAACAGCGCCCACTTTCTGAAACATAGGGACGCTGTTGTATAGATATTCGATAGTTTCTTCGTAAGTCATTTCGCCATATTTAGCTGAAACAGTTTTCTTCGTGAGTCATATTCCAGAGCGTTTAGCTGAAATAGTTTCTGAACTTCTGGAATATGGTGCGCTTCGTTGCGTTGTCGCCTTTGAAATTGTCGCTCTTCTGCATTTCTTCAAGCGCTTTCTTTTCAGATTGGCTCAACGTCTTGGGCACATACACGCTGATGTTTACCACCATGTCGCCAACGCCTCTGCCATAACCCTGAACTACAGGCAGACCCTTGCCTCTCAGTCTTAGCGCCTTGCCTGGCTGCGTTCCTGGCTCTACCTTTATCCTTACTTTGCCACCGTCTATTGTCGGAATCTCTACAGTTCCTCCAAGCGCTGCGGTAGGGAAGTCGAGCAGCAGATTATATATAATGTCGTTGTCGTCGCGGATGAAAGTGTCGTTAGGCTCTTCCTCTATATATACCTGGATGTTGCCTGCCGCGCCGTTGTGCTTGCCAGTATTGCCTTTGCCTGGCACGTTTACTATCATGCCTTCTGACACGCCTGCAGGAATCTTTATCTCTACAACCTCTTCACCCTTTACAACACCGCTGCCTCCGCAAGAGTGGCACTTGTTCTTTATTACTGTGCCTTCGCCGCTACATGTAGGGCAGACGCTCTGTGTCTGCATAACGCCGAATAGGCTCTGTGTGGTATGTGTCACCACACCGCTGCCGTGACATGTCGGACAGGTGTCCTTTGCGCTGCCTGCCTCTGCACCGCTGCCATGACAATGGCTGCATGCTATGTCTCTCTTTACCTTGAATTTCTTCGTTACTCCAGTGGATATTTCCTGCAGCGTAAGTCTTACCTTCAAGCGAAGGTCAGAGCCTCTCTGCTGCGCTGGGCGACGCTGGCCGCCACCTCCGAAACCGCTGCTGAAGCCACCAAAGCCTCCACGTCCACCGAACACATCGCCGAACATAGAGAATATGTCGTCCATGCTGAAGCCTCCAGCACTGCTGAAACCTCCGAAGCCACCGCCTGCGCCAGCTGGTCCGTTGAAACCGAACTGGTCATACTGCTGTCTTTTCTGCGGGTCATGCAGCACATCGTATGCCTCTGCAGCTTCCTTGAACTTCTCCTCGGCTTCCTTGTTGCCTGGGTTGCGGTCAGGGTGATATTTTATGGCTATCTTTCGATACGCCTTTTTTATGTCGTCTTCTGAAGCGTCTTTGCTCACGCCTAGCACTTCATAATAATCTCTTTTTGCCATTGTTTTCTGTCCGATATGATTTTAAGTTGACGAGTGATATTTAACTTATTGGCCTACAGCCACTTTAGCGTGTCTGATTACCTTTTCGTTGAGAGTATATCCTGACTGCACACAATCCAATACCTTGCCCTTCTTGTCGTCGCCCATGCCTGGAACCATAGCTACGGCTTCGTGGTAGTCGGTGTTGAAGTCGGCGTCTTTCGTTTCAATTTTCTTTACTCCAAGGCCTTCGAGCACCTTGTTTGTCTTCTGGTAGATAAGTCGCATGCCTTCCTTTACGGCTTCTATGTCGTCGGTCTTTTCAGCGTTGTCTACAGCTCTCTCCATGTCGTCAATGATAGGGAGAATAGCCTGGACAGCCTTTTCAGAGCCGTTGAGTATCAGTTCTGTCTTTTCTTTCAGCGTGCGCTTGCGGTAGTTGTCAAATTCGGCAACCGAACGCAGATACTGGTCTTTAAGCTTTTCTATTTCCTTCAACGCTTCTGCCAAAGGGTCTTTTTCTTCCTTGTCAGCAGATTTGTCAGTTTCTTCTGTCACTTCTGCCTCTTTGTCAGCCTTGTTTTCGTCAGCAGAGTTGTCAGCGTTGCCGTTGGCTTCTGTCTCTTCTGTAGCGTTTACGTTCTCATTGTCTTGTTCAGATGCGCTTTTTAGGCTTTCATCCTTTATATTTTCGTTTTCTTTCATGCTGATGATTGATTTTATTTTATTTATGATACCCATAGCAAAAATCTTGCCAACGCACTCGGATAATATAATTAAAGGAGTCAAACGTATTCTTCAACTCCTTTAAATCTTTACCTTATAACTTATAACTGAAAAGCTTACTCATACATCTTTGCACGCTGTTCTTTCAGCTGCTCATCATAAATATAGTCGTCATACTGCATGAGCTTGTCGATAGTGCCCTTTGGCGTAAGCTCTATTATGCGGTCGGCAACTGTCTGGATGAACTCATGGTCGTGAGAGCTGAACAGAATGTTGCCCTTGAAGTTTACCAAGTTGTTGTTGAACGCCTGAATGCTTTCAAGGTCGAGGTGGTTGGTAGGGGTGTCAAGGATAAGGCAGTTGGCGTTCTTAAGCTGCATACGTGCAATCATACAACGCATTTTCTCGCCTCCGCTCAGCACGTTTACCTTCTTCAATACTTCCTCGCCGCTGAACAGCATACGGCCAAGATAACCTTTCATAACCACTTCGTTGCCGACACCGAACTGACCGAGCCATTCTACTAGGTTTAGCTGGCTGTTGAAGAACTCTGTGTTGTCGAGAGGCAGATAGGCTGTTGTGATAGTCACGCCCCACTTGTATGTTCCTGCGTCGGCTGTCCTGTTGCCGTTGATTATTTCAAACAAGGCGGTCATTGCCTTAGGGTTATGGCTGAGGAAAACGGTCTTCTGACCTTTTTCTATATTGAAGTTCACGTTGTCGAACAGCACCGTTCCGTCAGTATCAACGGCTTTCAGACCTTCCACTTCAAGTATCTGGTTGCCTGGTTCGCGTTCCATCTGGAATATGATGCCAGGATATTTGCGTGAAGAAGGGCGAATCTCTTCAACATTCAGCTTCGCAAGCATCTTCTTGCGGCTAGTTGTCTGCTTGCTCTTCGCAACGTTGGCGGAGAAACGGCGAATGAACTCTTCCAGTTCCTTGCGCTTCTCTTCAGCCTTCTGTCGCTGGTTCTGAGCCTGACGCAAAGCCAGCTGTGAACTCTCATACCAGAATGAATAGTTACCTGAGAACACAGTCACCTTGCCGAAGTCAATGTCTACCGTCTGTGTGCTCACCGCGTCAAGGAAGTGACGGTCGTGGCTCACTACAAGCACCGTCTGCTCAACGTTAGAGAGATATTCTTCAAGCCACTGAACGGTGTCGAGGTCAAGGTCGTTGGTAGGCTCGTCGAGCAGCAGGTTGTCAGGGTTGCCGAACAGAGCCTTTGCAAGCATCACGCGCACCTTCTCGTTGTTCGACAGCTCGCTCATCTGCTTTGTGTGCAGGTTCTCCTTGATGCCAAGGTTTGACAGCATCTGCGCTGCATCGCTCTCGGCGTTCCAGCCGTCCATTTCTGCGAACTTCTCTTCAAGTTCAGCCACACGGTTTCCGTCTTCGTCAGAGAAGTCAGCCTTCATGTAAAGCGCCTCACGCTCCTTCATGTTTTCCCACAGCGGCTGGTGACCCATGAGCACAGTATCCATAACGCTGAACTCGTCATACTTGAAGTGGTCCTGGTCGAGCACCGAAAGTCTTTCGCCTGGTCCCATTTCCACGCTTCCCTTGTTGGGCTCCAGCTCGCCTGAAATAGCTTTAAGCAGAGTAGACTTGCCTGCACCGTTGGCACCGATTACACCGTATATGTTGCCGTTAGTGAACTTGATATTGACATCCTTGTATAAAACCCTCTTTCCGAACTGAATCGCAAGATTAGTAACTGTTATCATTCCTTTATTTTACCTTATTTATTAATTCGGCTGCAAAATTACAATTTTTTATTCGATATACCAAATTTACAATGTAATATTCTGATACAATAATATTTAAGTCAGATGTCGTTGGTAATTCATAATTCAT
>JAUNIZ010000235.1 GCA_030523165.1 Prevotellaceae bacterium | reverse complement strand
TAATCGGCAATGGCACGATGAAGGGCAATACAAAGATTTTAAAATAAAATTAACCTTACGGCACGGACATAAGCAAATATCATTATTCCGCAAACAACACGTTAAACCTATCATTTGTCAATCATACGCTTAAAATCTGCAACACTTTGTTTCCATATATACAAAAGTATAAATAATCATAATTTATGCATTGTCATATATAAAATATACCATAATTGTGGTATTTCGTTTCAATTTATAAATTTATTTTTAGTTTTTCTTGCATATTATAAACATTATACATACCTTTGCAAAGAAATAAATTAAGAGAGACAACTAACGTGTATTCAGAACTTGCAATTTCTAATACACATATATATTAACTAAATATTCATTAATTTATGGGAAAGTTTTACACGCTACTCGTTGCTGCTTCATTATTGTCAGCAACAGCATTTGCACAGACATCTATTCTTAATGCAAAGCAGGAGAAACAGGAAAAGGGCGATTTGCCTATGGCTAGGCTGACTACCAAGCACGTAAAGAACGCACAGCAGACCAACATGAAGGCTAAGGATTTCCATTCGGTAAGCAATATTGCAAATCCTTTCGGTCCTATGAAGGCTGACGCAACAGAGACACTCATCACAGAGCAGCCTGAGGGAACGCTCTACAAGAACATGAACTACAACTCATATTCATATTATGTATATTGGGGATATGTGTTCTATGGCAGCGTAGAATTCTATGCACGTAACATTGTTGAGGCTGCTGACGGTTCTGTATATCTCGAGAATCCATTCTCTTCACTCCTCACAAACTCATGGCTGAAGGGCGAAAAGGGCGAAGGCGACACTATCGTTGTAAAGCTGCCACAGCTTATATATGAGGAAGACTATTATGGCGAGCACTATTCATACTATGCATCAAAGCTGAATTATGACAGCGAACAGGGCTGGTATTATCAGGACACTGACGACAACGAGCTGAAGTTTATATGGAGAAACGATTCTCTCGTATTGGCAACCGATGCCATGTTGGGTCTTGTTAACACTGACGGAGAGTGGACTGGTTACGGTGAAGAAGACATATGCGTAACGACCATTCCTTTCACAGCCAACACATTGCCTGATGACGTATCGTTGAACGACTATGTAATCAAATCATTCTCTTCTGACGATGCTGACGCTACTTATACAGGTTCTATCATAAAGGCTGGTGCAAAGGGTTCAGACTTCTATATCAGCGGTGTAGCTTCTGACTATATCTCTGACGCTGTAATCAAGGGTACTATTTCGGGCAGCAATATTACCATCGACCCTATTCAGTATCTTGGTGTTGACACTGTTGACATGCTTCACGCATTCTCTGTATCAGCAGACATCACTGACGTATATTATGAGGACTATGACTACTGGTACGAGACAGCAGCTATCAGCTCTGACCCAATCGTGTTCACATACGATGACGCTACTGGCGCATACAAGAGCGAGAAGGATTGGCTCATAAATGTAGGTTACACATCAGTTAGCGCATTGGATTATTACCGCAACCCAGAGTTCCTTCCGTTCATCGAGGTAGCAGCTACACCAGCTGACCCGACAATCAGTTCATATAATCTGCTTGACGAGAGCTACGGCTACGGTTATGCATACATGTATTTCGATGTTTATACTACTGACGTTGACGGCAACTTCATCAACCCTAACAAGACATTCTTCAACATTTGGATTGACGATGAGCTATACACATTCTATCCAGACGAATATGTCTACTTCACAGAAGAGCTGACAGACGTGCCTGTAAACTACACTGACGGTTGGGATCTGTATGTCAGCGGTACAACACACACTCTCTACCTCTGGACAACAGGCTTCGAGAAGATTGGCGTTCAGACCATCTACAAGGGCGGTGACGAGACAAGAAAGTCTAACATCGTTTACTACAACGTAGAGACAGGCGATATAACGACAGGCATCAAGAGCGTTGAAGGCACTAACGGTGATGTGAAGAGCGTCAAGTACATCGACCTCAGCGGAAGAATGGTAAGCAACCCAGACAAGGGTATCTACATCAAGAGCATCACCTACTCTGACGGCACAACAAAGAATGTAAAGGTTATCAATAAATAATCCACTATAAGTGATTGACATTGGAGTTGGGACAGCAAAAGAGATTTGGCTATCCTGACTCCAATTTGTTCAGAAACAAACATATTCAAACAAAGCAATTATATGAAAAGAAACATACTTACAATATTCGCATTGTCATTGGCAATGGCTTTCTGCGGTGCTGGCTTGAACGAAGCCAACGCAGCCACAGAACTGAGCGACGGCGAGATTATATATAGTTACAACAACGGCGGCAGCGTATATACCTACGGTACTGCAAAGAAAGAGAACTATGACGTGGCAATGCACCTTACAGGCGCTGACCTCGCAGGAACAACTATCACAAAGGTGCTTATTCCTATCGGTGACGCTACAACTATAACCAACCTCAAGGTATGGCTCAGCAAGGCTCTGACGCTTGAAAGCAAGATAAACGTGCCTGACATTCTTTCGCAAGACGTTACAGTGAGCGAAGACACAATAGAGGTGACACTCGACTCTCCTTACACGCTTGACGCTGACGGTGTGTATGTAGGCTATTCTTTCGAGATAGAGACCCTCGACAGCAAGAACAGCTACCCTATTGCCGTTTGCAGCGAGACCACCGCAGGCGGTTTCTATATCCACTCGTCAAGAACATTCAGAAGCTGGATTGACAGGTCTTCTTCAAGCGGTGACCTTGCTATGGGTGTAGTTCTCAGCGGTGTCAAGGCAAACGCTGCAGGCATATCTGTACCAGACATCATCAACGTACAGACAGACAAGTCACAGGATGTTACGCTGACCATCAGCAACCACGGATATAAAGGCGTTCAGTCATTTGAATACAACTATACCGTAGGCGGCACAACGTCAGAATCTTATACCGTTGACCTTGGCGCAAATGCCTTGGCTGCACGCTATAACGTTTCTACTGATGTTGACATCGAACTGCCAGCACTCGGACTATCTGACACCAACCCTATCACCTTCACTATCACAAAGGTAAACGGTGAAACCAACGACGACGCAAGCGCTTCTGCCGAGACATCGCTCGTGTCTTACAGCTATCTGCCTACCCACCGTGCGGTAATGGAAGAGTACACAGGTACATGGTGTGGATATTGTCCACGTGGATTCGTTGCTCTTGAGGTTATGAACAAGCTTTATCCAGACAACTTCATCGGCATTTCTTACCACAACGAAGACGAAATGGAGATCATGTCTACCTCTTCTTATCCAAGCTCTGTAAGCGGTTTCCCGTCAGCTTACCTCGACCGTCTCTATGACGTTGACCCATACTACGGCTTCACTTCTTCTGAATTCGGCATTGACGATGCATGGCTCGAAGTATGCGAATCTGTATTGGCACCAGCCGACCTTGTAGTTACAGGACAGCTGTCAGACGATGAGAAATATGTAAACGTAAATGTTGCAACGACATTCGGTGCTGGCTTGACAAACGCAGACTACAAGATAGAGTTCGTTCTTATTTCAGACAGCCTCTATGACGCATCTTGGGGACAGAGCAACTACTATGCAAACGAAGCTTACGGAACATTCCCTGAGGAAGAGTTCGAGCAGTTCACAAGCGGCGACTCTTATGTTTACGGTCTGAAGTTCAACGATGTTATCATTGCTACTTCACGCCTTGCTGGCGCTGACGCGGCTCTTCCATCAACAATAACAGGCGGCACCCCAATAGAGTCTACATACACATTCGACCTCTCTACGGTGGTCAGCACCTACGGCAATTCTCTTGTTCAAGACGTGAAGAACCTCCGTGTAGTGGCACTTCTCATTGACAACACTACTGGTGCAATCGCCAATGCCAACAAGGCTAAGGTTACATCAAGCACTGCAACAGGCATCAGCAGCGTCAACACAGACACCACAGCCGAGGGCAAGGTTGAGTTCTATGACATTTCTGGTCGCAAGTATAATTCTGCTATCAAGGGTCTCAACATCATGAAGACCGCTGACGGCAAGGTTGTAAAGGCTTACAGAAAATAATTTAGAATTTAGAATAGAAATTCTATCATACAATCATAATACATTACGCATTTACATTATTGTCTGGAGTTGCACTGTCTGCTCCAGACAATTTTTATTTTAACCGCAAGCAGCAAGTCTAATGTTCTGGCGGATTTGCAATCCGCCAGCATTGAGTATAAGGATTTTCAATCCGCAACAAATATACCTATTGAATTATACATTGGTCGAACATTGTCTATCGGATTACAAATCCTAATACTCATAGCATCGGGATTGCAAATCCCGATGAACATTAGCATTTATAATTTTATAATTCAGTTGTCTGGAGTTGCACTGTCTGCTCCAGACAATTTTTATTATAAGCAAAAAAAATCTTGTTAACATTGCCATAATGACAACAAGCTATGTTTTGTCTATTCGATTCTGCATTTTGACAAAATTAATACCATATTGTTTGCATATCATCATAATTTACTATAACTTTGCCAACACAATAAGGATGTCATGCATACTACATTCCCCATACCGTCATGACATTCCTCGCACAATGAATATAATAACCCTCAAATCCGCAACCTATAGGGTTTAGTGGGATTTTGCTTGCAAAGCGACAA
>JAUNIZ010000020.1 GCA_030523165.1 Prevotellaceae bacterium | reverse complement strand
ATGTGCTAATAAAATGAAGTGTAAAAGAACAGTCTGTGCAAAGATCGTCTTATCCATGATATGTTTGATTCTTGGTTGTTAGTTGGTCTATGTTTAATTGCATTTATCAGAAGAATTGATTTTTATCGAGACGTATAATGTTTTCTCTATTATTTTTTGTAACTTTGTAGCCAAGATAGCTTTCATTTATGGACGATAAAACAAATAATAAAGAAAACTTAGAAGACAAGGATAAAGAACTGAATGGTCAGGGAGAAGAAAACTTGACCGGAGAAGACGCACAGGATGGCGATGTCATAGAGCAGACCTTTGAAGAGAATGATGAACAAGGGGCTGCTATAACTCATTCTGACTATAAACCTGCCAATAGATTTGATGCTTCTGCTGTGCATCATCTAAGTGGCATGTATCAGAATTGGTTTCTTGACTATGCTTCTTATGTGATTCTGGAACGAGCAGTGCCACATATCGAAGATGGATTGAAACCTGTTCAGAGACGTATTCTCCATTCCATGAAGAGAATGGATGACGGAAGATACAATAAAGTGGCAAATATTGTCGGTCATACTATGCAGTTCCATCCTCATGGCGATGCTTCTATTGGAGACGCTTTAGTTCAGTTGGGACAGAAAGACTTGCTTGTTGATTGCCAGGGAAACTGGGGAAATATATTGACAGGCGACCGTGCTGCTGCTCCCCGATATATAGAAGCCCGATTGTCTAAGTTTGCTCTCGATGTTGTTTTTAATCCAAAAACCACAGAGTGGCAGTTGAGTTATGACGGGCGAAACAAGGAACCTATAACTTTGCCGGCAAAGTTTCCTTTGTTGTTGGCGCAAGGTGCCGAAGGAATAGCCGTAGGTCTTTCGTCAAAGATTCTTCCTCATAACTTGAACGAAATCTGCGATGCCGCGATAAGCTATCTTCATGGCGAGGAATTTACTCTATATCCTGATTTTCCTACAGGTGGCTCGATAGATGTAAGCAAGTATAATGACGGGCAACGTGGTGGCTTGTTGAAAGTTCGCGCAAAGATAGAGAAACTTGACAACAAGACGCTCGTTATACGTGAGATTCCATACGGAAAGACAACAACAACACTTATAGAGTCTATTCTTAGAGCCATTGAAAAAGGAAAGATAAAGGCACGTAAGGTAGATGACAATACTGCTGCGCAGGTTGAGATACAAATCCATTTGGCTCCAGGTGTATCGTCAGACAAGACATTGGATGCATTGTATGCCTTCTCGGATTGCGAGATAAACATATCTCCAAACTGTTGCGTTATTGACAATAACAAGCCTAAGTTCCTGACTGTTAGTGAAGTATTGCGTAACTCGGTTGATGGAACAATGAATCTGTTAAGGCGAGAGCTTGAGATACGCAAGAATGAACTTCTTGAGCAACTGCACTTTTCTTCATTAGAGAAGATATTCATTGAGGAGCGTATATATAAAGACAGAAAATTTGAACAGGCTCCAACGATGGATGCTGCATGTGAGCATATTGATGACCGTTTGACTCCTTATTACCCGCAAATGATACGTGAGGTGACAAAGGAAGATATACTTCGACTCATGGAAATCAAGATGGCTCGAATACTTAAGTTCAACAAGGATAAGGCAGAAGAACTTATTGCCAAGATAAAGGCAGAGATTGAAGACATCGATCATGACCTCGCAAATATGGTTGAAGTAACTGCACGTTGGTTCCAATACCTGAAAGACAAATATGGTGCAGCGCATCCACGTCTTACGGAAATAAAGAACTTTGATACTATAGAAGCGACAAAGGTTGTTGAAGCTAATCAGAAATTGTATATTGATCGTACAGACGGATTTATCGGAACATCTCTGAAGAAAGATGAATTTGTGTGCAACTGTTCTGACATTGACGATATTATCATATTCTATAGAGACGGTAAATATAAGGTTGTGCGTGTTGCAGAGAAAATCTTTGTAGGTAAAAACATAATCCATGTTGCCGTTTTCAAAAAGAATGACAAGCGTACAATATACAATGTGGTATATAGAGACGGAAAGTTAGGCAAGTTCTATATGAAGCGTTTCTATGTTCAAACAGCAACCCGTGATAGAGAATATGATCTCACACAAGGTAAACCAGGTTCGCGTGTAGCATACTTTACGTCAAACCCTAATGGAGAAGCGGAAATAATAAAAGTTACGCTTGACCCTGCGCCACGCTTGAAGAACATATTTAGAGAGGTAGACTTCTCCGAGATAATGATAAAAGGTAGATCTGCCAAAGGTGTTGTTCTTACAAGATTTAATGTGCATCGCATTTCCCTAAAGAGTCATGGGCATAGTACGCTTGGAGGGCGTAAGGTATGGTTCGACCCTGATGTAAAGCGCATAAACTATGATGAGCATGGTGTTTTCCTTGGTGAATTCAATGAGGATGACAACATCTTGGTTGTGCTTGACAATGGTGATTTCTATATTTCGAATTTCGATGCTAACAATCATTATGAAGACAATATTAAGGTTATAGAGAAGTTCGATGAACATAAGGTATGGACAGCAGCACTTTTGGATGCAGACCAACAAGGTTATCTTTATATCAAACGCTTCATGATGGAAGCCTCTAAGAGAAAGCAAAACTATATAGGAGAGAATTCTAAGAGTAAACTTCTCGTGTTGACAGATGAATCCTATCCACATATAAAAGTCGTATTTGGCGGTAATGATGCATATCGTGAAGCGATGGATATTGATGCAGAGCAGTTTGTTGGCGTTAAAGGCTTTAAGGCTAAAGGTAAACGTGTAAGTCTTTGGGAAGTTGACCATGTAGAAGAATTGGAACCTCTAAGACGACAGGAAACTCCTGAAAATGAAGAATCTTTGGAAGAAAACAATGTCGAAGAAGGTGCTGATGAAGAAAACTTTGATCCTGATGCGGGCAAGAGTCAGCAGCAGATCATTGATGAGATAACAGGTCAGTTGAATCTTTTTGACGATAACAATTAAATATACAACATATAATGATAAAGGCATCATGGCTTATTTCCGTATTGGTATTTCTTGCTTTTTCGTTTAAAGCGAAAGGGCAGGAGGCAGATACAATACAGAGTAACAAGATTATAACCAATGCCCAGATGATAAGTATTGGTGCGGTTAATATACTTGATACATATCTTTCGCCAGAGAAATACACTGGTACAGAGTTGCGCTATATGTCTCATACAATACGTGAACGTGAAGGTAGTAGATGGTCTCGACTGTTGTTGCATCAGGGAAATGTTTCTTATTCAAATAATAGAGCTGATAATGCAAACTTTGTAGCTGGAGCTTATACTTTCAGTTATGGAGTTCATTATAATTGGAATTTTTTAGATAATAGACTGAATATCAAGGCTGGTGCGCAGGCAGACGTTAACCTTGGCTTCCTTTATAGTACGCGCAATAGCAATAACCCGGCTCAAGCGAAGCTTTCTCTAGATATATCACCGTCTGCATCTGCTACATATCGTTTCAGGTTATGGAATCGCCCATTCTCTTTGCGTTATGAAGCCAGTGTTCCGTTTGTCGGTATAATGTTTAGCCCCAACTACGGCCAGTCATATTATGAAATATTTACGCAAGGAAACTATGACCACAATGTTGTGCCTACAACATTGATAAGTACACCTTCACTTCGCCAGATGCTTACTTTAGATTTTACTTTGAACAGGACAACTTTACGTGTAGGATATCTTGGCGACTATCGTCAGTCTGATGTCAATAGTCTGAAGTATCATTCTTATTCTAATATGTTTGTGATAGGTATTGTAAGACATTTTAAACTCACTAAGATTGTTCCATGAGAAAGGTTATATATATATTGTTGCCGATATTCATGTCTATGTTTGCCGTTTCATGCATAGACGAAGAGGAGTTTTCTGATAATCCGTCGGGCAACTTTGAGGCATTGTGGAAGATAATGGATGAACATTATTGCTTTTTTCAGTATAAATATGATACATACGGAGTAGACTGGGATGAAGTTTATGCCAAGTATAGCCAACAGATAGATAATGGCATGACCGAGAGTCAGTTGTTTGAGGTGCTTGGTAATATGCTTGGTGAACTTCGTGACGGGCATGTTAATCTTTATTCTCCTTTTGATAATGCACGCAATTGGAGTTGGAAGGAAGACTATGCCACAAACTTCAGCGATTCTCTTCTTCGTGTTTATTTGGGAACAGACTATATGATAGCTTCAGGAATCTACTATCGAAAGCTTGATGATAACATAGGTTATGTCTATTGCAGTTCTTTTGAAAACGATTTGGGAAGTGGCAATCTTGATGAGATAATGCTAGAACTTGCTACATGCAATGGACTGATTGTTGATGTTAGAGGTAATGGTGGCGGAATGTTGACATCTGCAGAAGAACTTGCTGCCCGTTTCACAGACGAAAAGATACTTGTAGGCTATATGAAACATAAGACGGGTACAGGCCATAATGATTTTTCTGATTATGAAGAACAGACATTAGCTCCATCCACAGGTATTAGGTGGCATAAGAATGTTGTTGTGCTGACTAATAGGGAAGTATTCAGTGCAGCAAATGAGTTTGTTAAATATATGAAGTGTTGCCCTAACGTAGTTGTTGTAGGCGATAATACAGGAGGAGGTTCTGGTATGCCTTTCAGTAGTGAACTTCCTAATGGTTGGGGTGTTAGGTTCTCTGCATGTCCTATGTATGATAGAGACAAGAATGATACAGAAAACGGTATTGCACCAGACTATAATGTTAGTCTAACAGATGAAGACTTTGCGAAGAATAAAGATACAATTATTGAATTTGCCCGTACATTACTTAATCAGTAATAGTTGATATTTAATGTCATAAGTAAAAAACAGCATCATGATGAATGAGGATACGATTGTCTTGGAGAATTTGGCTATAGGATACAAGACAAGAAACGGAATAAAGACAATAGCGTCAGGCATAAATGCGTCTGTAAAGAGCGGTTTTTTGACATGTCTTATCGGACAGAATGGTGTAGGCAAATCAACTCTACTACGTACTCTTGCAGACTTTCAACCTAAATTAGGCGGTAATATATATATAAAAGGTAAGAGTGTTTCTGTATATAGCAGCAAGGAAATGTCCAAGCTAGTTAGTGTAGTTCTTACGTCGAAGCCAGATGTGATGAATATGACTGTAAGAGAAATCGTAGGTTTAGGCAGAACTCCTTACACAGGTTTTTGGGGAAACTTAAGAGACGAAGATAATATCATAGTAGATGAGAGTATTAGACTTGTTGGCATAAGCCATCTTTCTTCACGTATGATAGGAACACTCAGTGATGGCGAGCGTCAGAAAATGATGATAGCTAAGGCGTTGGCTCAACAGACTCCAGTAATCATACTTGATGAACCAACAGCTTTCTTAGACTATCCAAGCAAAGTAGAAATGTTGCAATTGCTTTTGCATTTGAGTAGAGAAACCGACAAGACGATCTTTCTTTCTACTCATGACCTTGAAATCGTTCTTCAGCTTGCAGATGTCCTTTGGCTTATGACGCGTAATGATGGCATCTGTACAGGTACACCGCAAGAACTTTCTGCCAATGGCTCTCTTTCTTCGTTTATTGATCGACAGGGAATATTCTTTAATCGTGATGATATGAGTATTAGAATGGTTTGATACATTGCCAGAATAACCCTCAGACACTATATAAACAAAAATCCTCATTATCCGTTTGGACAATGAGGCTTGTTAAGTGGGCGTTGACGGATTCGAACCGCCGACCCTCTGCTTGTAAGGCAGATGCTCTAAACCAGCTGAGCTAAACGCCCTTGCTCCTTGAAAGCGAGTGCAAAGATACGGCATTATTTTTATTCTACCAAATTTTACGAGAGGTTTTTGAAAATTATTTTATTATTATCTCATGAATTCGAATTGTTTGCACGAAGAAACGCGTAATAAGTGTTTTGGACAGATATTTTGAAGAAGTCTGAGTAGTTATTTAAGATAATAAATGACATAAGGCTATTTTTGTAAAATCACAAAGGATATTTATATAGATAAAAAGAGAAGGGATATCTGTTCCCTTCTCTTTTTGTGTGCATATCTTCAATGACGTATAGTACTCCACCCATGTATTCATGAATCTACATAATTCTACATTCGTGTAATTCAGTAATTCACATTGTCATGTAAATTAATTGCCTGTAAAGGTAATAGTTGCAAAAGCACGTAAAATCTGCGATGCTGCCCCACTCTTTGGATTTGTATAATTTCCGCTTTTAGGAAAATAAATTGTTATATCGTTATTTTCATCATAAGTATAATATCCATAGTTTGTTATTGGGAAGTTACTGAGTCCAAGTTCTATAATCTTATCGTTTATTTCACTATAGTTCTCATTTATATAATTAAGTTCATCTACACTAGGCAATCTCCATCCGTCTATTCCATCCACAGACAAACTCGCTATTACGCCATCTACAGTAGTCTTTATTGTTTCTTGGTCAGTGCTTGTTAATGTCAACCCTTTGCTATAGTCAGGAGACATTAGAACAACCTTTGTTCCGTCAGTGGTCGTTTCAGATGTCATGACGTAACAACCATTGTAAAGTGTTCCTACTTCAGGGGCTGTTCTTTCTATTGGGCTATCACTACCGTCATCTTTTCCTGACCCATCTGTTGTTTCTTTATTGTCAAGATCAAACTCTATTGTCTTAATTCCTGCCCATGTAGCGCCAGTTATTGTTCCGCTTAATGTAATTTCTGCATCCTTGTAGGTTCCCTTTATCTGAATCTTGTAGTTTGCCAATAATTCGTCATTCGACTGATATGAATACGATTCTGTCTTGCTGCTAGATGTCAGCGATACCTTTATTGTCGCTTGGTTTGCAGCAGGAAGAAGATAATATTCTTCTGTATTACTCCATACCTGTGTGTCAGATTCTTTAGTAAGAACTATAGTCTGCACACCGTTTATACCTGAATAGCTTCCGTCAAGCAGCAAGTTTTCATATAACGGAGAAATTGTCACTGATACACTAGTTACATCTGTAGGTATATTATTCATAACAATTTTCTCGATAAGCATAACCTTTCTTTCAAGTGATAGAGTCAATGTATTAGCATCGCCTTCTGTCAAGACTACATTACTATATGCAGACATTAAGTCATTATGACTGCAATCTTCCTTTAGCGATATTGCTGTTCCTTTTGTAATATTTGTCTCGGGCAGATTGTAGTTGGTATTGTCTGCTCCTGCTATAGCATAAACGTTATATGTGCCTTTTGGCAATTGTAATGTCAGTTCTTCGCCTTCAGAACTGATTGTCTGAATATCAACACAAACATCAGAACTGTTGAATACATAAACATTTACAGGGTAACTTATAGTTGCTTCAGTCGAAGTGTTATCACCAACAGACGCTCTTGTGCGTATGATTAGTGTACTATTTGCCTCTTCAGCAACTTCGTCAATTACAGTTTTTGAACACGATGTGATAAGTACTGCTGTCACAAAAAGCAGCAGAGAAAATTTTAAATTAGTGATTTTCATAATTATTTTATTAAAGTTATAATTTTGTATTATTGGTCGATTGTAGTGCGACGGTATCACGTAGTAATGTTTTGGGGTATTTATTAATTCCATTAAACATACTTTCTGCAAATATACAACATTTCCTTTATATTGCAAGACTTTTACGATATATTTTACTTAAAAATGTTATTTATATGGGTTATTTGGTGCAAACATACCGTTTCTTCATTAAAAAAGTACTGTTTACGTGATAAAAACATATCGTTTCTATGATACAGCTATACGTTATATTTAGATTATGTGTTATATTTTGTAGCAACAAGAAAAATAAAACTCCGTATAACTCGATTGTTTTACGGAGTTTAATAGTTATATTTAGACTATACCTATTTGATTTCTTCGAAATCAGCGTCTTGCACATCAGATTTCTTGTCGCCTTGGTTCTGCTGGGCATTACCTGCGTTTGTGCCATTGAAACCAGAGTTAGCACCATTGAAACCTGCGTCAGCTCCTGGCTGTGCGCCTTGTGCACCTTGATACATCTGTGCAGAAGCAGCCTGCATAACGTTGTTAAGGTTTGCTATAGCACTGTCAATTGCTGCAATGTCGCCACTCTTGTGAGCATCTTTGAGTTGCTGTAGAGCAGACTCAATGCCTGGTTTCTGGTCAGCAGGAATCTTATCGCCATTGTCCTTCAAGAAGTTTTCTGTTGTGAAAATCATAGAGTCAGCTTGGTTAAGCTTGTCTACACGCTCACGCTCCTTCTTGTCGTTCTCGGCGTTTTGTTCTGCTTCAGCCTTCATTCTGTCTATTTCTTCTTGGCTCAAACCTGAAGAAGCCTCGATACGGATAGCCTGTTCCTTACCTGTAGCCTTATCCTTTGCTGATACGTTAAGAATACCGTTTGCATCGATATCGAATGAAACCTCAATCTGAGGAACGCCACGACGTGCTGGCGCAATGCCTTCGAGATTGAACTGACCGATACTCTTGTTCTGTGATGCCATAGGGCGTTCACCCTGAAGAACATGGATTGTAACGGCTGTCTGATTATCAACTGCAGTTGAGAATGTCTCACTCTTCTTGCAAGGAATAGTAGTATTTGCCTCGATAAGCTTTGTCATCACACCACCCATTGTCTCGATACCGAGTGTAAGAGGAGTAACATCAAGCAGAACGATATCGCCTACGCCACCTTCCTTATTAAGGATTGCACCCTGAATAGAAGCACCTACTGCCACGACTTCATCAGGATTGACACCCTTTGAAGGCTCTTTTCCGAAGTAGTTCTTAACCAATGTCTGAACAGCAGGAATACGGCTTGAACCACCTACGAGTATTACTTCGTCTATATCTGACGTAGAAAGCTTTGCGTCACGGATAGCATTCTGGCAAGGAACAAGACAAGCCTGAATGAGCGAATGTGCGAGTTGTTCGAACTGGGCACGTGTAAGAGTCTTTACAAGGTGCTTTGGAACACCGCCTTCAGCTGTGATATAAGGCAGGTTAATCTCTGTTGAAGTAGAGCTTGACAATTCTATCTTAGCCTTTTCTGCTGCTTCCTTGAGACGCTGCATAGCCATTGGGTCCTTACTAAGGTCGATTCCTTCATCTGCCTTGAAGCCGTTTACAAGCCAATCTATTATTACCTGGTCGAAGTCATCGCCACCGAGGTGAGTGTCACCGTTAGTAGAAAGAACCTCAAACACGCCACCACCGAACTCAAGAATTGATATATCGAATGTACCGCCACCAAGGTCGAACACTGCTATCTTCATGTCTTTGTTCGCCTTATCTACGCCATAAGCCAACGCAGCAGCTGTAGGCTCGTTTACGATACGGCGTACATTTAGGCCAGCAATCTGTCCTGCTTCCTTCGTAGCCTGACGCTGAGAGTCAGAGAAATAAGCAGGAACCGTTATGACAGCATCGGTAACTTCCTGTCCAAGATAGTCTTCTGCAGTCTTCTTCATCTTCTGAAGAACCATCGCAGAAATCTCCTGTGGAGTATATTTCCTACCTTCAATGTCAACGCGTGGATATCCTCCTTCATCAATAACGCTGAAAGGAACACGTGTAGTCTCCTTCTGGCACTGTGCATATGTCTCGCCCATGAAGCGCTTAATAGAGTAAACGGTGTTCTTAGGGTTAGTGATAGCCTGACGTTTTGCAGGGTCTCCAATCTTACGTTCACCATCTTTCACGAAACCTACTACAGATGGAGTAGTACGTTTACCTTCGCTATTAGCGATTACAACCGGTTCATTGCCTTCGAAAACAGCAACACAAGAGTTGGTTGTACCTAAATCGATTCCAATAATCTTTCCCATTTTTATATTATTTTTTTGTTATTATCAATGTTAATTAATTCGCTTAACATTGAGCAAAACGTATGCCAACTATGCAGAAGTGACATTGGCATGACAATTTGTCGCTTGCTTTGTCAGTCTTTTATGGTATATATAATCAGTCTTATATAATATATAATAAGGTGTAAACGGTATGACACTTATGCTTATCTGACATGCCATTTGTGGCAATATATTGCTTTTACGGAAAGTTTCTTTAGTGATTAACATCTCTTAATTCATATTGCAGACGGTTTTTACTTGCAAATAAGGAAAGGTTGTTGTATCTTTGCAAGGCACGAGCAAATAATATAAGATACAGAAGAACAACTGTTTTTGACGCTTAGGGAAACATGAAAAAAATCTAAAACGTAAAAATGGTATGAGAATCTGTAATAAAGGTACATAGGAAAAACATGAAAACAAGTACCTTTGCCAACGTAAATGATTGTAAGCAATAATGCCTTGAATGGAAAGAATCTGTATGATATTCCGCTTTCGGCATAGTTTTGAAAACATTAAAAACAAGGAAGCATTATGATTGGAACACCTGAAATTATTTTAATTGTATTGGTTCTTCTGCTGCTATTCGGCGGTAAGAAGATACCTGAGCTTATGAAAGGCATGGGCAAAGGCGTCAGAAGTTTTAAAGATGGAATGAACGGAGTGCTTGATGACGAGCCTGCTGCAGACAAGAAAGAAGACAAGAAGAAAGACGAATAACCATTTGCGCTGACTATGAACGACGGGGCTAATACAGACGAGAAAAAGGCTCAGCCAGAGGACAACGTTGAGATGCAACTCACATTCTGGGAACATCTCGATGTGTTGAGGGGAAGCTTGATTCGAATGATTGTAGCATCTGTCATTGCAGGATTAGCGGCTTTTGGCTTCAAAGATATTCTTTTCAATGTGGTTCTCGCTCCTTCAGACAGTTCCTTCTTCATGTTCAGGCTAATGGGAGCAGAGCCTTTTAAGATACATCTTATAAATACAGGTCTTACAGAGCAGTTCATGATTCACATGAAAGTAGCTCTTTTGGCAGGTCTGCTTATAGCTTCTCCATATCTGCTGTATGTCTTGTTCCGTTTTATATCGCCTGCGCTATATGAAAACGAAAGGCGAATATCGGTTCGTCTCACAGTTTCGGCATACTTAATGTTCCTTGTCGGAGTATTGGTAAACTATCTTCTGATATTTCCGTTGACGGTGCATTTCCTTGGAACCTATCAGGTTTCGGCAGACATAGACAACATGCTGACTATCAGCTCTTATGTTGACACATTGCTAATGATGACGTTAGTATTTGGAATAGTATTCGAGATACCTGTCGTATGCTGGCTTCTTGCACGCTTTGGAATGTTGAAAGCAGAATGGATGCGCCGTTTCAGACGACATGCCATAGTGGTTATACTCATCATATCAGCAGTTATTACGCCTACATCAGATATATTTACGCTGCTCATCGTGTCATTGCCTATATGGTTGCTATATGAACTAAGCATACTGATAGTCAGAATGACAAGACAAGACGACAAGGATTCGGAACAGAAGAAAAGCGAATAAGCATAGGCAAAATGCCTTCAGGCACATTTTAAGGTAAACGGATATATTATATAAGATAGATAGACATTACTTTTATAGTTAATGGATATTACTGTCATTTTAGAATAACAACAAAACATTATATATTTTATTTATGCTAAGAAAAATCAGAATAACATTGGCAGCATTGGTGTTTGTTCTTATCACCTTGCTATTTCTCGACGTAACAGGAGCGTTGCACGTTTGGCTAGGTTGGCTTGCCAAAATCCAGTTCTTCCCTGCTTTGCTTGCGCTTAACGTAGGAATATTGGCACTATTGATAATAGGCACACTGATATTCGGTAGAATTTATTGTTCGGTAATATGCCCTTTGGGAATACTACAAGATATAATTTCAAATGTGCACACACGAAGAAAGAAGAACCGTTTCCGCTATTCACCAGCTAAAAGCATACTTCGCTATAGCGTGCTGGTAGTATTCATTGCTGCCTTTATCGCAGGTATAGGCTCGCTTGTAGCATTGCTTTCACCATATAGCTCATACGGAAGAATTGCCGAAAACCTGTTTCGCCCGGTATGGGGAGCAGGAAACAATGTGCTTGCATCAATAGCCGAGCATTTCGATAGCTATTCTTTCTATGCAACAGACGTTTGGATTAAGAGCATGCCGACGTTTGTTATCGCTGCCGTATCGCTTGTTGTTATCGGCTTTCTAGCATGGCGAGGTGGACGAACCTATTGCAATACGATATGCCCAGTTGGCACAATATTGAGTTTCCTTGCACGTTTCTCATGGCTAAAAATACATATCGATAGTGACAAATGCAACAAATGTGGTCTGTGTTCACGCAATTGCAAGGCAGCCTGCATAGATTTCAAGAATCATAATATCGACTATTCGCGTTGCGTGGTATGTGGAAACTGCATCGGAAAGTGCCATAAAAGCGCTATAAGCTATGTTCACCCGTCAAAGAAAACAAGCATTAAAGAAACTCCTTCTAATACAGAAAAGACTGAAAACAAGCCTGTTGACGGAAATAGACGCTCGTTCTTGCTTGGTGCAGCATTGGCTACAACAGCTGCAGCTATAGCTCAGGAGAAGAAGAAAGTAGACGGTGGTTTAGCGGTAATAGAAGATAAGGTGGCTCCAGAACGTGCCACTCCACTCACGCCTCCAGGCTCTTACTCTGCCCAGAACATGGCAAAGCATTGTACAGCATGCCAGTTATGTGTGTCAGCATGCCCTAATGGAGTGCTTCGCCCTTCTACTGACTTGATGAAATTCATGCAGCCAATGATGTCATACGAGCGTGGCTATTGTCGCCCAGAGTGTACCCGCTGTAGCGATGTATGCCCTACAGGAGCGATAAAGCCTATAACACGAGCAGACAAATCGTCTACACAGATAGGCCATGCCGTATGGGTGTCAAAGAATTGTGTGCCGTTAGTAGACGGTGTAGAATGTGGAAACTGTGCCCGTCATTGCCCTACAGGAGCAATTACCATGATAAATATGGATTCGAAAGACGAGAATTCACCGAAGATACCAGCCGTAAACGTTTCACGTTGTATAGGTTGTGGCGCTTGTGAAAACCTATGCCCTGCTCGCCCGTTCAGCGCTATTTATGTTGAAGGACATGAGATGCATAGAATAGTGTAATAAACTTAAAATCGAGAAACAATGAAAAAAGACATAAACAGAAGAGATTTTCTGAAGGCTTTAGGTGGTGGAACGATAGCCACATCGGCATTGCTTACGGCATGCAAGAGCAATGATAAAGGCTCTGCTGCAGCTTCACAAGAGCCACCAAAAGACAAGATGACATATAGAATCAATCCTAAGACAAAAGACAAAATCTCAATCTTGGGATATGGAATGATGCGTTTGCCTGTAACAGGAGGAGGAACAGCGCGCGAAAACCCAGACGCTCCGATTGACCAGGATATGGTTAACAGACAGGTAGACTATGCTTTGGAACATGGCGTGAACTATTTTGACACGTCACCAGCATATTGCCAAGGCTTGTCTGAGCGTGCTACAGGCATTGCATTAAGCAGACATCCTCGTTCAAAATACTATATTGCCACAAAGCTTTCCAACTTTTCTCCTGAAACATGGACAAGGAAAGCGTCGATAGAAATGTTTGAAAACTCTCTGAAAGAGCTTCAGGTAGACTACGTAGACTATCTTCTGCTGCACGGTATAGGCATGGGCGACGATTCTCTTGCCACGTTTAACGGCAGATATATGGATAACGGAATACTCGATTGGCTTGTAGAACAGCGTGAGAAAGGGCGCATAAAGAACCTCGGATTCTCATATCATGGAGATATAAAGATATTCGACATGCTGCTTAAATGGCATGATGAAGGCCGCTATCACTGGGATTTCGTGCAGATAGAGCTGAACTATCTCGACTGGCATTATGCAGATGAAATAAACGACCGCAACACTGATGCCGTCTATCTCTATGGAGAATTGCAGAAAAGACATATTCCTTCGGTTATCATGGAGCCTCTTCTTGGAGGGCGATTGGCTAACGTGCCAGACAATATAGTTGCAAAAATGAAAGCCAGAGAGCCTGAAATGAGTGTGGCAAGCTGGGCTTTCCGTTTTGCAGGAACACCAGAAGGCGTGCTTACAGTGCTCAGCGGAATGACGTATATGGAGAATCTGAGAGAAAATCTCTGCACTTATTCGCCATTGAAACCACTGACAAAGGATGAAGAAAACTTCCTTCAGGATATAGCAAACGATATATATAACCTGAAGACAATTCCTTGCAACGAGTGCAACTATTGCATGCCTTGCCCTTATGGCATAGATATACCAGCCGTTCTTTCACATTATAATAAATGTATAAAGGAGGGTAATCTGCCAAATAAGGGCAGCCAAGACCCTGACTATAAGCGTGCTCGCAAGGCTTTCCTTATCGGATATGACCGTAGAGTGCCAAAGTTGCGACAGGCAAGCCGTTGCATAGGATGTGGCCAGTGTGTTGACCATTGCCCTCAAAGAATACGTATTCCAGAGGAAATGCAGCGCATAGACCAGTTTGTAGAGCAATTAAAGCAAAACGTATAATATCAGTAATGATGGAAATTCTTAAGTCTTGTCTTGACAAAGACGGTTGTCTCGGTGTCGTGCGTTCTGCTGATGGAGATATAAAGGAGTTTCATAGAAGAGGCGTAATAGACCTTTTTGAGCTTGTAACAAGTTCGCCTGAGTTCCTTAAAGGAGCCATTATGGCAGACAAGGTCATAGGCAAGGGTGCAGCCCTGTTGCTTGTAAAAGTTGGCGTGAGTGAGGTTTACGCTCGTCTGATAAGCACTCCGGCACTCTCTGTATTGCGGAATGCAGATGTGAAAGTGACGTTTGATATGGAAGTTCCTAATATTTCCAATCGCACAGGAGACGGCATATGCCCTGTAGAAAAGCTGACTTCCTGCACTGATTCACCTGAAAAAGCATACATGCTGATAAAGGCTTTTATATCGGAAATGAAGAAAAACAGGTAATAGACAATATTGTAAGCGATCTTATACCCAATAAAACAACAACGTAATGACAACAACTTACAACTTAACTTATCGTGAATCGCGGACATATATCATATCCGCTATATTCGTAGCAGGCAACATTCTTTTGCCCCAGTTATGCCATCTTATGCCTCAAGGCGGGCTTATATGGCTGCCAATCTATTTCTTTACGCTTGTCGCAGCATACAAATTCGGAATGACAGCAGGGCTTCTGACGGCAGTGTTATCGCCAGTTGTCAACAATATTCTGTTCGGAATGCCACCGGCTCCGATGCTTCCGATAATACTGATAAAGTCAGTTCTGCTGGCTTTGTCTGCTTCTATCATTGCAGGAAAGATGCGAAAGGTAAACATATTCGCTATCGCATTGGCTGTTATATTGGCTCAATTCGTAGGAAGCATAGCGGAATGGGGCATGACAGGCTCTCTTTCTGCAGCTCTTCAAGATGTTAGTCTCGGTCTTCCAGGAATACTTTTCCAGATCTTCGGAGGCTATCTTGTATGCAGATTATCAGGTTTTAAAGATTGATTCTTTATGGTGCTACAATAAAGACCATGTCTTTTATTTTTCTCTATTTAAGCATAGGCATGTCATGTCCATTTGTTTGGGCATGACATGCATTTTTATTTGTCAAAACGCACATATCGTATTTAAATTAGGAAAGCATAGTTTTCCTATCGACAAAGCATAGTTTTCCTGCAAGGAAAAGATAGTTTTGTCATCAGCAACTGATAGGTCTATTGAATGAAACGATAGGATTGTTTAAAATGATAATGCGCGAACAAATTCTCGAAAGAGAAACTTGCTCGCGCACTAGACTTGCTGTTTGAAGTCAATAAAATATTTGATGAACCCTAGAATGCCGATTATACTATTTCTTTCTAATCCTATGCAAAGGTAGAAAATATTCTAGTTATCACCAAAAATAGCATGTTTACAAATGTGTTTACATTTTATATTTTACAGTATATCAATGTGTTGCAAAGGCAATTTGTGGACTTTAATATAAATGTAACATATAGACGACAATGTTTAGCATATGGTTCACGCATGAATAGACAAGGCTTTTTGTTATATGTCTTCCGACAATAAGCCTATCGTTTATCCATTATGCCGAAGTCTTGCCACTGGGTTATATCGAAGTTCTTTTTAATTAGACTCTTGATTTCCGATGTTCTAGACTTAACCATAACAAGCCTCTTGTTTGCTTCAGCAACCTTTGCCGATGTAAGAGCACGCAGATTGTCTATCTCGGTATTAAGTTCTTCGCCTTCTTTCATTATAGCTTCAAGTCTTGAAAGTTCATCAAGGCTAACGCTTCCAGGCATGATTCTTTCATAGTTTTTCCTCACTCCCGACACTAAAGCCTGAGCCTTTTGTATCTGGTCTAAATACGTTTTTGACATGTTCTTTTGATATATGATTATATTAACAAGGATTCTGTGCACCTTGCATTGCACGCTACGTTGGCAGCAATGCAAAGTTAATAAAAAAAGAACTTTTAGGATATATCGGATATAGTGCTTTTTAAGCTAAATTAATAATATATATGTCGTATGTTTTTACTTCGTTAACACGATGTTTGGATATGATGTGTTATGAATTTAATGGTAAAATAGACATGCTAAAATGATGTTTTCACAGTAGGTTAAACTATAAAAGAAAACCAACGGGCATCCCCATTCTTTATGGAGATGCCCGTATCAAGATGTACATTCATAAGCTACAGAAAAAGACATGACGCCATGTAGTGGCTAATAAAACTATGGTACGTACAGAATAGAATGGTGACAACCTTATCTGATAACCCATGAAAAACATCTCTCTCTCAAATTAAACCTGAATACTTTTGCTTGTTTTTTTAACGCTTAGTTCATACATCTGGTTACGTATAGGCAGACATTTATTTAAAGCAATTATGAATTATCGTCTGCATACGAACATCATTAACATTTAAAACTTCTATTATTATGGCTAAAGATTTGGACTTTTCCGTTAACAATAACGTCTGACAATGTCTCATATACAATACTTTTCCATGCAGGTTTTCTGTATAAAGGAGAAGCTCATTGCATGATATGGGTCATAGCCGATGAGGCTTCTCCAGAGACATTTTGGCATCAAACGTCTTTTAAACATGACTGATTATATCTTTTCAAACGCCTGGTCAAGGTCTGCAATCAGGTCGTCTACATGCTCAATACCTATAGATAGACGCACTGTGCCTTGCTTTATGCCCTGGTCTTCAAGCTCTTCAGCTGAGAGTTGTGAGTGGGTAGTGCTTGCAGGGTGAATAACTAGCGACTTGACATCGGCAACGTTTGCCAGCAAAGAGAATATCTTCAGGCTGTCTATGAAGCGGTAAGCCTCTTCCTGACCACCCTTAATCTCGAACGTAAAGATTGAACCTGCACCATTCGGGAAATATTTTGTGTATAGCTCATGGTCTGGGTGACTTGCAAGAGAAGGATGGTTTACACGGTCTACCTTCGGGTGATTGCTCAGATATTCAATTACTTTCAGAGTGTTTTCAACATGACGCTCTACACGCAAAGACAGCGTTTCCAATCCCTGAAGCAGAATAAATGCATTGAAAGGGCTAAGTGTAGCACCTGTATCACGAAGAAGTATCGCACGGATTCTTGTTACATAGGCTGCAGGACCAGCTGCATCAATGAACTTTACACCATGATAACTTGGGTCTGGCTCTGTCAGTTGTGGGAACTTTCCTGAAGCTTTCCAGTCGAATTTACCTGAATCTACGATTACGCCACCTAATGATGAGCCGTGTCCACCGATAAACTTGGTTGCAGAGTGAACTACGATATCTGCTCCATGTTCTATAGGACGAATAAGATAAGGTGTGCCGAAAGTATTGTCGATAACCAATGGAATCTTGTGCTTGTGTGCTATTTCTGCCACGGCATCGATATCTATGATATTTGAATTCGGGTTACCAAGTGTTTCGATGAACACGGCTTTGGTATTATCCTGTATGGCTTTTTCAAAGTTATTCACGTCTTCCGGGTCAACGAAAGTGGTCTTTATGCCGTATGATTCAAACGTATGAGCAAACAGATTATATGAACCTCCATATATTGTCTTTGCTGATACGATGTGGTCACCTGCCTTTGTTATGTTAAGCAATGCATAGCTAATGGCTGCTGCACCAGATGCTACCGCTAGTCCAGCAACACCTCCTTCAAGAGCAGCGACACGGTCTTCAAACACTCCTTGTGTAGAATTGGTAAGTCTTCCGTATATGTTTCCAGCGTCTCTCAAGCCGAAACGGTCTGCTGCATGCTGTGAATTGTTGAACACATAAGACGTTGTCTGATAGATAGGCACGGCACGTGCGCCTGTTGCTACATCAGGTTGTTCCTGTCCAACATGTACTTGTAATGTCTCAAAATGTAATTTGTTTGTTGCCATAATTATTGTCTCCTATATTTATTTGTTTTTATTATTAATTTCCGTTTGCAAAGTTACGGCATTTAGATTTATCTACCAAGAAGCATTGAAATATTGGATAAAACCACTATCTTTGCACAATCGTAAAGAATAAAAGCACTTTTACAGTGCGTAAAACCATAATCAAACAGAATAATATTCTTATGCCTACATTTGAGAAACTTGACAAGGTAGACCTGCAAATACTCCATACGCTGCAGGAAAACGCAAGATTGACCACAAAAGAGCTGGCTGCAAGGGTCAGTCTATCATCAACTCCAGTGTTTGAACGCCTAAAAAGACTAGAGAACAACGGATATATAAAGAAGTATATAGCCGTGCTTGACGCAGAGAAACTGCATCAGGGATTCATTGTTTTCTGTAATGTAAAGATGAGCAGAATTAATAGTGAGATATCTTCAGACTTCACGAGGGTAATCAAAGAGATACCACAGGTCACCGAATGTTACAACATTTCCGGCAGCTATGACTATTTAATGAAGATTCATGCGCCTGACATGAAATACTATAAAGACTTCATTCTTAATGTCTTAGGCAACATCGACTATCTCTCTTCTATAGAGAGTGTGTTTGTCATGGATGAGATTAAGCATGAATATGGTATACATTTCTAATATATATGTATATACTTTACCACATTATAATATAGGTAAGCCTGCTCGTTAATATGCTTATGTCTCCCTGTATTTCATAGGAGTAACACCTGTAAGGCGTTTGAAATACTTGCAAAAGAAACTGTTGTTCGGGAACCTTAGTTCATCGGAAATTTGTGCCACTTGCTTGTCTGAATGCCGTAGCATTACCTTTGCCGCTGTAATAACTGCCCTGTCTATCCATTCTTTAGCAGTTATTCCGCTGGCTTTCTTCACAAGAGTTCCCAGATAACGCTCTGATATGTATAGTTTGTCTGCATAAAATGCCAATAGCCTTTCCTTATGGCAGTTTGCGTTGACAAGCATAATAAACCTCTCGAATATCTCACGTTCACGTGAATGAACCTTAGATTCCTCCGAATTAGTCTTGCTCGCAAGCCCGTCATAATAGTAGATAAGAGCCGAAATAAGACCATATACCGTTTCGCGATTGTATGATTCTTCATGCACGATATCCCATATCATCTCTATCATTCTATTAGCTATTTCTCTTTCTTTCTCATTTGCTTTTATATAGAAATTAAGCTGTCTTCCGTCGAGCATCTTAGGTCTTTGCCCATGTAAGGCTATGTTCATGAAGTCGTCTTGCATTACAAGCCCTTTCACATTAATGTCTTCAGATGCATATTTAAACTGCACCACGCTCCCTGTTCCTATATAGACCAACGTTCCAGGACCTATTTTATAATCTATAAGATTAACCGTTACTTCTGCTTCACCGCTTATTAATAACCCTATACGTGTGTCTTCTATAAGAATAGGTTCATTGCTTTTAAGCAATGAACTTAAGATATCGCTTATCTGATTTGCCACTCCAAAGGTTTTGGAGATATAGACCATTTTGTCTATCTTTAGGTTTGAACTGCCTAACATGTTTCTCATGTCAGAGAAACTGAATCTTTTGGGTTGTCTTTTATTCATGTTTTATTGCATTAACTATCCGCAAAGGTAATCATTAATAGCCGAAATACGAAAAACAAAGAATATAATAATACAAATAGAACATTAGTCAATTACAATGGATAATGGCATATCTATTATTTTGACATACCTTTGCAAACAGAAATAACAAACAATCAAAATATGACAAAACGAACATTATCATTATTGTTACTGGCTATTGTTGCACATTCAATACAATGTATGGCACAGTATTCTCTTGACGATTGCAAGCGACTGGCATACGACAACTATCCTGTTGTAAGGCAATTCGGACTTATAGAACAAAGTCGTGACTATACTGTAAGCAACGCTTCCAAGGCATGGTTGCCGCAAATAAGCGCAACGGGAGGTGCATATTTCTTCACTGATGTGGTGGATTTAGGCACACAGGCATCATCTTTAATAGGTGATATGAAGAACGAAATATATAATATAGGTGTACAGATAAACCAGACAATATATGACGGAGGCTCCGTTTCTGCACAGAAACGCACCGCTAAAGCAGAAGCTGACGTTAGTCTAGAGCAGACAAACGTTGCCATGTACGAACTAAATAGCCGTATAGAACAACTATATTTCGGCATACTGACAATAGACGAACAACTGAATCAAAGTAGTTTGCTGATGCACGACCTATCGTTAAGCATGAATACAGTAAGCGGAATGATGAAAGGAGGATTGGCTAATCAAAGTGATGTCGATGCTATAAGCGTGGAACAGATTAAGGTTCGCCAAAAGGAAGAAAGCCTGAAAGCATCACGCAAAGCATATTTACTTATGCTTTCAACCTTCATCGGCAAGCCGTTAGATGATTGCGCAACGTTGGCTAAGCCCGAAGGACAGAATATATATAATGTAGAAAACCGTCGCCCGGAACTTGCTTATTATGCCGCAAAAGACAAACTTTTGGATGAAAGACGCGATGCTCTTGATTCAAGACTGATGCCAAGACTTAGCGCTTTCGGCATGGGAATGTATCACAATAAGCTATTGGGCTTGATGAAAAACAGTCTATTGGCAGGTGGTTTTACGCTGAGTTGGAACATCGGAGCGCTATATACACGTAAGAACGACCTGCGTAATATAGAGGTAGAAAGGAGCATGAACAGCGTTCAAAGAGAGGCTTTCCTGTTCAATACCGACCTTAAGACAAAGAGTTCAAACGGCGTTATTGCCAGTCTACAAAGGCAGATAGCGCTCGACGACGAAATAATTAGCCTTCGCGAAAGCATCAGAAAGAAGTCAGAAACAAAGGTTCTAAACGGAACAGAGACGGTAAATGAGATGCTTAGAAACGTCAATGCCGTAAGCGAAGCACGACAGACAAAGGCTTTGCATGAGCTTCAGCTACTACAGGAAACATACAATTTAAAGAACATAAACAACAATTGAATATGAAAAAGACAACATTAATAGCGTTATCAGCGGTTATTATTGCTTCTGCATGCACGTCAAAAGACAAGGAATATGATGCTACCGGCACGTTTGAAGCTACTGAAGTCATAGTATCAGCAGAGCAGAACGGCAAGCTAATGTCGTTTGATGTCACTGAAGGCAGCAGTGTCAAGGCAGGCCAACAGGTAGGTCTTGTAGATACAGTGCAGCTGTCTTTGAAGGCTTTGCGTATGGGTGCTACACGTGATGTCTATGCAAACCAGCGTCCTGACATGGAGAAACAGATAGCCGTAACACGTCAACAACTGGCAACGGCAGAGCAGGAACAGGCACGATTTACGGCACTTGTAAAGGAAGGCGCTGCTAACAGGAAGCAGCTAGACGATGCTATCAGTGCCGTAAATGTATTGAAAAGACAACTTAACGCACAGATTTCCACGCTCGACAATAGCACGAAAAGCCTTAATAGCCAAATGACAACGGCAGACATACAGCGTCATGAGATAATCGACCAGTTGCAGAAATGTCATATAACATCACCTATTAACGGTGTCATCCTTGAGAAATACACTGAACAGGGCGAGTTTGCTACAATAGGAAAGCCTCTGTTCAAGGTTGCTGACATAGAAAACATGTTTATGAGAGCATACGTTACAACGGCGCAACTGCAGAATATAAAGATAGGGCAACGTGTTGTTGTGATGAGCGATTACGGCGACGGCAACCGCAAAAGCTATAACGGAACGATAACATGGATATCAGATCGTTCTGAGTTTACGCCTAAAACAATACTGACAGACGATGAACGGGCTGACCTAGTATATGCCATAAAGATAGCCATAAAGAATGACGGTAATGTCAAGATAGGCATGTATGGTGAGGTAAAATTCTGAAAATTGAAACAAAATGAACGCTATTGAAGTCAACAACATATCGAAAAGCTACGGACAAGTAAAGGCTTTGTCCGACGTAAGTTTCAGCGTAAGCAAGGGTGAAGTATTTGGATTGATAGGTCCAGACGGCTCTGGAAAGACAACAATGTTCCGTATTCTCACCTCGTTACTTGCCCCTGACAAGGGCAAAGCTATGGTTGATGGCTTCGATACAGTGCGTCAACGCAATGAAATAAGGTGCCGCGTAGGCTACATGCCAGGCAAGTTCTCGCTTTATCAAGACCTTACCGTTGAGGAGAATCTACGCTTCTTCGCCACGCTTTTCCATACTACAGTAGAGGAAGGATATGATAGTATTAAGGCGATATATAGCCAGATTGAACCTTTCAAGAACAGAAGAGCAGGCGCATTGTCAGGCGGAATGAAGCAGAAACTGGCGCTTTCGTGCGCTTTAGTCCACCAGCCCAGCGTGCTTTTTCTTGATGAACCGACCACCGGAGTGGACCCTGTGTCGCGCAAAGAGCTATGGGAAATGCTTCTCGGACTTAAGGATAGAGGCATTACTATAGTCGCTTCCACTCCTTATCTTGACGAGGTGCGCTGCTGTGAACGTGTGGCTTTCCTAGACAAAGGCACTGTTCGCGGCATAGGAACAGCAGACGAAATACTTGAAAGATTTGCAGACGTGTTCAATCCTCCAGGCTTAAGCCATGAGGAACACGAAGGAAACCAGTCGGAAGAAGTAATACATGTAGAGCATCTTGTAAAGGCTTTCGGTGCTTTTCATGCCGTTGACGATATATCATTCTCGGTAAAAAGAGGCGAGATATTCGGCTTTCTCGGTGCTAATGGAGCAGGAAAGACTACGGCTATGCATATATTGACAGGTCTGAACCAGCCTACTAGCGGTCATGGAACGGTAGTCGGATATGACATATCTACACAGCATGAACAGATAAAGAAGCATATTGGCTACATGAGCCAGCGCTTTTCTCTATATGAAGACCTTACTGTCAGCGAGAACATACGCCTTTTTGCAGGCATTTACGGAATGAAAGACGATGACATAAAGCGCAAGACAACAGAGCTTCTTGAGCGTCTTAGGTTCACCGAACATAAGGATACGATAGTAAAATCGCTGCCTTTAGGCTGGAAACAGAAGCTTGCGTTCTCTGTAAGTATATTCCATGAGCCTGGCGTTGTGTTCCTTGACGAACCGACGGGAGGCGTTGACCCTGCCACAAGAAGGCAGTTCTGGGAGCTTATCTATGATGCCGCGCATCGCGGAATAACGGTCTTTGTTACCACGCATTATATGGATGAGGCTGAATATTGCGACAGAATATCCATAATGGTTGACGGAAAGATAAGTGCATTAGGCACACCTGATGAACTTAAACGCAAGTATAACCAGCCAGATATGGACCATCTGTTCACTTTCCTCGCAAGGAAAGCAAAGCGAAAGTCTGACTGAAAACGTATCAATAATAGGGTTATGCCGACAACAGAACATAGGTTTTCTTGTCAATACTCGTATTAAATTACAATATAAATATAAAGATGAACACATTCTTCTCATTCGTCATAAAGGAGACAAAGCACATTTTGCGCGATCCAAGAACAGTAATGATACTGTTCGGAATGCCTATTGTGATGATGCTTCTGTTCGGCTTTGCCATATCGACAGATATAAAAGACGTGCGTGTAGTTGCCGTTACGTCATCAATGGATGTTCAGACTCAGAAGATAATAGACCGTCTTGGAGCATCGGAATATTTCACTATCACAAGCCTTGTCTCTACTCCAGCTGAGGCAGAACAGCTTATGCGCAATCAGAAAGCAGACATGGCAGTGGTGTTTGCCCCAGGTTTCGCTAACCATAAATATGACGGAACGGCTGGAATACAGATAATTACCGATGCAGCAGACCCTAACACAGCCATTCAGGAAAGCAACTATGCCACGCAGATAATACAGGAAACGCAATCGGGAATGGCTATGGCTATCAACACAAAGATGCTATATAATCCACAGATGCTGAGCACTTACAACTTCGTTCCGGGCATTATGGGGCTTCTGCTCATGCTAATTTGCGCCCTTATGACATCGGTCAGCATAGTGCGCGAGAAAGAGAAAGGAACTATGGAAGTGTTGCTTGTGTCGCCTGTAAAGCCTATTATGATAATAATAGCTAAGGCTATTCCTTACCTTATGCTATCGTTTCTGATTCTCGTCTGCATTCTTCTGCTCTCCGTTTACGTTCTGGAAGTGCCGTTGGCAGGCAGTCTATTTTGGATTTTCGCCATATCCTTGGTCTATATTCTGCTCGCTTTGTCACTTGGATTGCTTATCAGCGTTGTAGCCCAGACGCAGCTTGTCGCCTTGCTGGCATCGGCTATGGTGCTGATGATGCCTATACTTCTGCTTTCGGGAATGATATATCCAGTAGAGAGTATGCCGAAGATACTCCAATACATATCTTATATAATACCTGGTCAATGGTATATTTCCGCTATGAGAAAGCTGCTTATCATGGGCGTAGACATAACGTCTGTATTGAAAGAAACCGTTGTTCTGTGTTCAATGACCGTAGTGCTGCTCACGCTTGCCCTTAAGAAATTCAAGACAGGGCTATAGATATAGTATGTCAAAATATTAAAGTCAAAGGTTCAATTCCATAAACTCCAGTTATAGAAATGATAAAATACCTGCTACAAAAAGAGTTCTTGCAGATTAGACGGAATCCGTTTATTCCAAAACTGATATTCATCTTCCC
>JAUNIZ010000019.1 GCA_030523165.1 Prevotellaceae bacterium | reverse complement strand
CTGTCGAAACTGTCGTTCTTCAAATGATCGACTTGTAAAAACTGAATTGTGATGAAGTAAAAAAGATAAACAATTTATCTGCATATAATGGATTCTTTCTTATGCAGCCCGGTATAGATTCTAGTGTCACGTATGGCTGTCTACTCTTCCAGCCAAAGTGTCAACATACTCAGTCAAAGGCAACCCTGAATATATGGTTATGATTGCATGTGTTGTTGTCGATAATGGCATATATTTTCTTGTAAATAACCAAAATATAAAAATAATCATATATTTAACATTTAGAATGGCTAAAACATTTGGAGATATGGAATATATTTAGTAAATTTGCACAAGAAGAGTGGAGGCGACGAACATCAGCGGAAACGGCATGATACCCCAATGACGGCAATTGGTACCCGGATTACGCTTTGTGGATGATGTTTGTGTGGCGGTATGGAAAATAATATTTATCTTTGCATAAGATAAGCTGCATCTCGGCATAATGCTCAAGCAGGCTTGGCAGTTCTGCTCTCGATTTGCATTATCTTTGTAAAAAAATGACGCTATGGAAGAGATTATAAAGGCAGACACTATCGAACAGTACAACAGGTTCTTCGGGTTCGAGACAAGACACCCGCAGGTGGGAGTGGTTCATTTCGACCGTTCGGAAAACCAGCCCAGTCACAGGATGAATTTCGGCTTCTATGCCATATTCCTGAAAAAGACAACGGGCTGCACGATAAACTACGGCAAGACGAAATATGACTTCGACGACGACACCGTGGTAAGCTTCGCTCCTGGGCAGACCGTAGGGATATACAGAACGGAAGACGGACCTGTGCCTGAGGCTGACGGGCTGCTGTTCCACCCCGATTTCCTGTTCCGCACGCCATTGGCTCAGAAGATAAAGCAATACTCGTTCTTTTCGTATAGCGCAAACGAGGCTCTGCATCTGTCGCCGGAGGAACGTGTTGTGGTGCAGGACTATATGGACAAAATCACACGTGAACTGCAGCATCCTATTGACCGCTTCTCGAAGTCGCTGATAATATCGAACATTGAGATTCTGCTCAACTACTGCATGAGGTTCTACGAGCGTCAGTTCGTTACCCGCGAAGACATGCACCACGATGTGCTGGTGCGCTTTGAGCGCTTGATAGACAACTACTTCGATTCGGGAGAGGCTATGCGGATAGGTGTGCCTACGGTGAAGTACTTTGCAGACAAGGTGTGCCTGTCGCCAAACTATTTCGGAGACCTTGTGAAGTCGGAGACGGGAAAGTCGGCACACGACTATATAATGATGAAGATGACAAACTATGCGAAGGAAGCGCTTAACGCACCGAGGGTAACTATAAAGCAGGTGTCTGAATCGCTTGGTTTCCAGTATCCTCAGCATTTCATGCGCTTCTTCAAGCGCCAGGAAGGCTGCACTCCGAAGGAGTTCCGCAACAGGTGCTGAGATTTGCTTGACCGAAATCTAATAGACGATTTGAGCTAAAAACTTTGATTGTTGATGTTTTGGCTTGCCGTTAAGGAAAATTTTATTACTTTTGCACCGCGTAACGCACTCTGGGTAAAAAGAATAAGGATAAAAGGAGTGCAAAGGTATGATTATCAACCCAAACAGGTATTAAAGTGAAAGCATTTAAACTTAAGCCGAAATTGTTGGAAACAATCAGGCATTATGACCGGAAGACATTTACATCAGACGTTATGGCGGGCATTATCGTGGGCATTGTCGCCCTTCCTCTTGCCATAGCCTTCGGTATAGCGTCGGGAGTAACTCCGGAAAAGGGTATTATAACGGCTATCGTGGCAGGCCTTGCGGTGTCGCTGCTTGGTGGCAGCAAGGTTCAGATAGGCGGGCCTACAGGAGCGTTTATCATCATCGTCTACGGCATCATACAGCAGTATGGAGTGGAAGGCTTGGGCATAGCCACGTTTATGGCAGGAGCCTTTCTTATTCTCTTCGGAGTGCTGAGGCTTGGAACAATCATCAAGTATATTCCTTATCCTATTGTCGTGGGCTTCACGAGTGGTATAGCCGTTACCATATTCACGACACAGATAAAGGACCTCTTCGGACTGACCATTGACAATGTGCCTTCAGACTTCATAGAGAAATGGGGCGTCTATCTCACCCACTTCGGCACTATCGACCCGTGGAGCGCTGCGGTAGGCGTGCTGAGCGTGGCTCTGATTGTCATTACACCTCGTTTCAGCAAGAAGATACCAGGCTCGCTGATAGCCATAATCGTAATGACGGTGGCTGTACTGCTGCTGAAGAACTTTGCAGGAGTGGAATCGGTAGAGACCATAGGCGACCGTTTCGCGATAAGCAACGAACTGCCTGACGCACAGGTGCCTAACATTACGTGGCAGACGATAAAGAGCCTTGTGGCTCCTGCCATGACCATTGCCGTGCTTGGCGCTATAGAGTCGCTGCTCTCGGCTACCGTTGCCGACGGTGTTACAGGCGACCACCACGACTCAAACACCGAACTTGTAGCCCAGGGTGTGGCAAACCTTGCATCGCCGTTGTTCGGAGGCATACCGGCTACTGGAGCCATTGCACGAACAATGACAAACATCAACAACGGAGGACGCACCCCGATAGCGGGAATCATACATGCTGCAGTGCTGCTGCTGATATTCCTTTTCCTCATGCCATTGGCCCAATACATACCTATGGCATGCCTTGCAGGAGTGCTTGTAGTGGTGTCTTACGGAATGTGTGGCTGGCGCTCGTTTGTCGCGCTGATGAAGAATCCGAAGAGCGACGTTACGGTGCTGCTCATAACCTTCTTCCTTACGATAATATTCGATCTTACCGTAGCTATAGAGGTAGGACTCATCATAGCCTGTCTGCTCTTCATGAAGCGTATGTCGGAATCTACTGACGTGAAGGTTATTCTTGACGAGATAGACCCTAATGACGACCTCGACATTCAGGCAGGCAACCTGAAGCATCTCACAATACCTGAAGGCGTTGAGGTGTACGAGATAAACGGACCTTACTTCTTCGGTGCAGGCAACCGTTTCGAAGAAATTATGGCAACTATGGGAGAACGCCCGAAGATAAGGATTATCCGAATGAGAAAAGTGCCGTTTGTTGACTCTACAGGCATACACAACCTTACCAACCTCTGCCTTATGAGCAGCAAGGAAGGCATAAGGGTAGTATTGTCGGGAGTAACGCCTAAAGTAAGGGCAACGCTTGAGAAGGCAGGATTTAACGAGTTGATAGGCGAAGACTGCATCTGCGACCATATCAACATAGCCTTGGCAAAGGCGCGTGAGCTGCTGGGCGTAAAGGAATAGCGCAAGCGGCTATAAACGTCATAGACGATTAGAGAATGAATGTGCTGCAATGATTTGCGTTTAGAGAAAGGCAAAAAGACAATGAAAATAGTTGTTGATGACAAGATACCTTACATTCGTGAGGTGTTGGCCCGAATAACGGACAATGTAGTTTATATAAAAGGCACCGACATCTGCAAAGATGATGTGCGCGATGCCGATGCGCTGATAGTCAGAACGAGGACACGATGCGATGCCCGTCTGCTTGAAGGCACCAGCGTGAAGTTTGTGGCTACGGCTACAATCGGCTATGACCATATAGACACCGACTATATGCAGCGTGCAGGAATAAAGTGGATGAACTGCCCTGGCTGCAACTCTTCGTCGGTTGCCCAGTATGTTCGCTCGGTGCTTCTCCTGCTTGAACGAGACAAGGGTGTTGCGCTCGACGAGACAACAATAGGAATAGTAGGTTGCGGGCATGTGGGCAGCAAGGTGGCGCGAGTAGCCGAGGAATACGGCATGAGAGTGCTTGTATGCGACCCTCCGCGCATGGATAAAGGCGATTGCCATAGCTTCGAGCCGTCAGAGCTGCTTTCAGGCAAAGAGCATGAAGGCGACGATGAGAGATGTTTCGTAGACATGGATGTGATAGAAAGGGAGTGTGACATAATAACGTTTCATGTTCCGTTGACGCGTACAGGTGTCTACAAGACATACCATATAGGCGACGAGGCATTCTTTAGCAGATTGAAGCGTTGCCCAGTAATAGTGAATACAAGTCGAGGAGAAGTGATTGACAACCATGCCCTTTACGATGCCATTATATATAATAAGGTTAAAGATGCCGTTATAGACACTTGGGAGCATGAGCCGGACATAGACCTTGCATTGCTTGACAAGGCTTGGATTGCCACTCCTCATATAGCAGGATATAGCGCCGACGGCAAGGTGAATGCCGACAACATGGTGATAGACGGTCTTTGTCGCCACTTCGGCATAGAGAACATCTACCATATAGAGGCTCCAGAACTGCCCGAAGATTTCGCTTACTATAGCGATGCCGATAACGGATATTTGCGTTTTTATAACCCTCTGAGAGATAGCGAAAGTCTGAAAAACTCTCCTGAAGATTTTGAATATTTTAGAGGAAATTATCCTTTGAGGAGAGAAAAAGATGTTTAAAATGGGCATATTATTGCACAATAACATACCTTTTGTGCAAAACGGGGTACTTTTTTGTCTAAAATATTTGCACAGGTAAATAAAAATTTGTTCCTTTGCACCGATTTTTGAAATTCGAATTTATTTATAAACTTTATTAAAACATTAGAATCATGTCAGAAATTGAATCAAAAGTAAAAGCAATCATTGTTGATAAACTTGGTGTTGACGAGGCTGAAGTAAAGGCAGAAGCTAGCTTCACAAACGACCTTGGTGCTGACTCATTGGATACAGTAGAACTTATCATGGAGTTCGAGAAAGAGTTCAACATCTCTATTCCAGACGATAAGGCTGAAACAATCGCTACAGTTGGTGACGCTATCAGCTACATCGAGGAGAATACAAAATAATTTAATTCCACTAGGATAATTAAATGGGATTAAAGAGAGTAGTAGTAACAGGTCTGGGTGCAGTTACACCTGTAGGCAATAATCCTGAGGAAACTTGGAATAGCCTTGTAAATGGCGTTAGCGGCGCAGCACCTATTACTTTATTTGACGCTTCTAAGTTCAAGACTCATTTTGCTTGCGAGGTTAAAGGTCTGAATATCAACGACTATATTGACCGCAAGGAAGCACGCAAGATGGACCGCTATACTCAGCTGGCTCTTGTTTCTGCCGATCAGGCAGTAAAAGACAGCGGTATGGACTTGGAAAGCGAAGACAAAAACCGCATAGGCGTTGTTTTTGGAGTGGGTATCGGTGGTATCAAGACTTTCGAAGACGAAGTTAAATATTACGGTATACACGAAGAAGAGGGTCCAAAGTTCAACCCGTTCTTCATTCCTAAGATGATTGCTGATATAGCTTCAGGTTACATTTCGATGCGTTTCGGATTCCATGGACCTAACTATACTACAACATCTGCATGCGCTTCATCAACCAATGCTTTGGCAGACGCATTCAATCTTATCCGTCTGGGTAAAGCCAATGCCATAGTAGCAGGTGGAGCTGAAGCTGCAGTCTGCGCTTGTGGAGTAGGTGGATTTAATGCTATGCATGCATTGTCTACACGCAATGACGAGCCAGAAAAGGCGTCACGCCCATTTAGCGCTAGCCGTGACGGTTTCGTTATGGGTGAAGGTGCAGGTTGTCTTATCCTTGAAGAACTGGAACACGCGAAAGCTCGTGGAGCAAAGATTTATGCTGAGATGGTCGGCGAAGGCGAAAGTGCTGACGCTTATCACATCACAGCTTCTCACCCGGAAGGCCTTGGCGCAAAGCTCGTAATGGAGAATGCACTTGAGGACGCTGGTCTTAAGCCTGAAGACATTGACTATATCAACGTTCACGGAACTTCTACTCCTGTCGGTGATGTGTCAGAGATGAAGGCTATCAAGGAAGTGTTCGGTGAATCAGCTTACAAGCTGAACATCAGCTCAACAAAGTCAATGACAGGTCACCTGCTGGGTGCTGCCGGAGCTGTAGAGGCTATGGTTAGCGTATTGGCTGTAAAGAACGACATCGTTCCTCCTACAATCAACCATGCAGAAGGTGACGAAGATGAAAATATCGACTACAATCTTAACTTCACTTTCAACAAGGCACAGAAGCGTACCGTGCGCGCAGCACTGAGCAATACGTTCGGTTTCGGCGGTCACAACGCTTGTGTTATCTTCAAGAAGTATGATGATTAATGATCTAATTGATAAAATAAAGCTCCCTTTCCGTAAGGAAAAGGAGCTTTATTCTTCTTTATACGGTATTATCGGCTTCTATCCGCACAATATCAGCTACTACAAGCAGGCATTGATGCACAAGAGTATTGCACGTCGCAATGCAAAAGGACGACCGGTAAACAACGAACGTCTGGAATTTCTTGGTGATGCGATACTTGACGCTATTGTCGGCGATATTGTCTATCGTCATTTTGAAGGCAAGCGTGAAGGTTTTCTTACCAACACACGAAGCAAGATTGTTCAGCGCGAAACGCTCAATCGTCTAGCCCATGAGATTGGCATTAGCCAGTTGATTATGTCTAACGGACACACTTCCTCTCATAACAGTTATATGGAAGGAAATGCATTCGAGGCACTTGTCGGTGCTATTTATCTAGACCGTGGCTATGAGGCTTGCATGCGTTTCATGCAGCAAAAAATACTTACGCAGATGATTAATCTTGACCGCGTGGCATATAAGGAGGTTAACTTCAAGAGCAAGCTGATAGAGTGGTGCCAGAAGAATAAGGTTAAGCTTGACTTTATACTTTTAGAGCAGAAACGTGACGAGAACAATAGCCCGATGTTCACCTACAAGGTGGTAATTGAAGGCATTGATTCGGGCGAAGGAAAAGGCTATTCAAAGAAAGAAAGCCAGCAGTTTGCCAGCAAGTTGGCATTGCAGAGCCTTAGACGCAAACCTCAGTTTATAGATGCCGTATTTGCAGCTAAGGCAGACCGTACAAAGATGGAAGAAGAACCGGTGGAGATCGTTCCTGACGTAGATGCTAAGGAAGACGACTTCATTGTTGTAAAAGACTTTGACAAGGAAGAAAAGAAGGTTGACTTTGAAACTTCAAAGACATTCACAGGAGAACTTGTAACAGACGACAATGATTATTCTGATGCAGATTCCAATGATGATATTGACTTCTCAGACGTTGACACTTCTATCCGTAATCTGTCAAAGGAAGATATAATCGCTGCTGCTGAAGCTGCTGCATTTTCCGAATCTGAGCAGCTATCTGTAGATAGAGCATAAAGAAGATTTTCATTTATTGAGAATCTATATTGCAAGAAAATAGCGATTTAAACTATAATGAACATTCTGCGGGCATTGATTGTTGCTTTCAGAATGTTCTTTTTAATTTAGAGAGGTTCTTGTGTTTATCTTGTGGCAAATGATGTTTTGTATGTCAATGAAGTAAAAAAGGCATGTCTATAGAGCGTATTTTCGGAAAAAATTAGTAAGTTTGCAACTAAATTAGAATATTATATTTATGCAGGAAACAAGACAAAATCGTATAGCAAGGCTTTTGCAGAAAGAACTTAGCCTTATATTCCAGTCTCAGACACGTGCTATGCATGGAACAATGGTCAGCGTGACGCGTTGTCGTATCAGTCCTGATTTGAGTATATGTACGGCTTACGTAAGCATTTTCCCGTCTGAAAAAGGTGAGGAAATGCTTAAGAATATAAATTCAAACGCTACGACTATACGTTATGAACTCGGTACAAGGGTAAGAAATCAGTTGAGGATTATTCCTGAACTGAGATTCTTTATTGATGACTCTCTTGATTATATTGATCATATCGATGAGCTTCTGAAAAAATGAATTTTCCCTTTTACATAGCCCGGAGATATCTTTTCTCAAAGAAAAGCACGCATGTTATCAATCTGATAAGCGGTATAAGCGTTGTTGGAGTAGCTGTTGCAACAATGGCTCTTGTTGTTACGCTAAGCGTTTTCAACGGATTTCATGACCTTGTAGCGTCGCTTCTAACCGCGTTTGACCCGCAACTTAAGGTTGTTCCTGTTGAGGGAAAGACTGCGCCTGCAGATGACCCTATATTGACAAAGATACGTCAGCTTCCGCAAGTAGATGTTGCTACGGAAAGCGTAGAAGACCAGGCTCTCGCCGTTTATAGGGGCAAACAGGCTATGGTTAAGGTGAAAGGCGTTGAAAACAACTTTAGTGAGTTGTCGCATATAACGGACATTCTTTATGGCGACGGTGAGTTTATATTGCAAGCTGCTAATCTTCAGTTTGGCGTGTTGGGTATACGCATGGCAGATAATCTTGGAATGAACGCTAATTGGGACGGATATCTGAAGATTTTTGCGCCAAAGAGAGAAGGGCAGCTTGATATGATGAACCCTACCGAAGGATTTGTCGAGGATTCGCTTATTTCGCCTGGAGTGGTGTTTTCCGTGCGTCAGGCACGATATGATCGCGACTATATGCTGACGTCAATAGATTTTGCCCGTAATCTTTTCGGACAACAAGGAATGATTTCCCAACTGGAAATAAGACTGAAAAGCGGTAGTGACCTTGATGCGGTAAAGGAGGAAATGCAGAAGATAGCAGGCTCTAAGTATAACGTTCTTGACCGAATGGAGCAGCAGGCAGATACGTTTAAGATAATGAAGATAGAGAAGTTTATCGCTTATATTTTTCTTACTCTTATTCTTGCCGTAGCTTGTTTCAATATCATTGGTTCGCTTTCCATGCTTATCATCGACAAGAAGAACGATGTTGTCACCTTGCGGAACATGGGCGCAACGGACAAACAGATAATAAGGATATTTCTTTTTGAAGGTCGTCTGATATCTTTCCTTGGCGCAATTTTTGGTATATTGATAGGTTTATTGCTTTGTTGGTTGCAGCAGACCTATGGTTTCGTTGCTTTAGGCAGAAGTAGTGGCTCGTTTGTGGTTGATGCTTACCCCGTTAGTGTTCACCCTGAAGACATCGTAGCTATTTTCTTTACCGTTCTTGCAGTAGGTTTCGTTTCTGTATGGTATCCCGTTCGCTTCTTCGCCAAGCGAATTATCCAGTAGGAAGAGATATTGACAAAGAATGCAAAAGTATAGCCTAACGCATACTTATGCGTTCTTATAAACGTTGTAAGGAATACAAAATCTGTATGGAGTATAGCATAACGAAAACTTATGCGTTCTTATAAACGGATTTGGGATAAGATTCTTTGCGATTGAATACAGGTTTCCCTGATTATATTGCTGCTTTCTCCTGGTGCAGAGCGTGATATATCCTTGAACGGAACTGGCGTTATCTCGCATTGTATGTCTATTCGGTCTAAAATGTGGACCGCTGATTTTACACACTTTTGAGCTGCAACATCGTGAATTTTGCCATGCCTATGACATGTAGACAAAGACACGCCTGAATGAAAATTCATTTCGTTCACAATGCAAAGATATTTCATTACAGAATATCTAACCACAAGATAAGTTCATCGCCATCCTCACGCAGAACGTTAAACCCCAATCGCTGATACAATCTGACCGCAGGATTATCTCTTTGCACAGACAAAGATATGTGCTCATATCCCTTGTCGCGTAAGAAGATGGTCATTTCCTGCAACAACATCGTGCCAATGCCTTTGCCACGATATTGAGAATAAACAGATATTGCTAACTCAGGAACACCTTCACTCACATATCCGAAAGCATGGATATTCCTTACCCACACGGCACCGACAATAAAGCTGTCAACTTCCGCAACAAGACAATGGTCGCCCTTACTCTGCCCGAAAGAATCAATATAAATCCATAGAGACGGAATTTGAATAACAATACGTGGCAACGGATTGTCTGCGTCTCTCTGAAAAATTGCCTCATATAAGAAGTCTGACAGAAGCGTCATTTCATTAGGTTTGATTTCCCTGATATTCATCGCACAAAATTTAAATTAGAACATAGAGTGTCCGCCAAATGCCTTGTTCCATCGATATTTCTATTCGGTCTAATCTAACGTGGTCCGCTGATTTTACACACTTTTGAACTGCAACATCGTGAACTTTGCCATGCCTATGACGTAAAGTCAGCTATAAATCCAAACTGTCCTCTCTAAGGAGGAAATCAAAAAGCCCTATTGTAAGTATCCCTTCCTCATTACGGCGAGGCATAATATGGTCTTTTACGACAATAATCTTTTTGAAAGAGTCATGGATGTTTATAAGAGAATGAGATTCTTGCATCTCTTTCTCCCTGTCTGGTATGGACAAAGCAGACTGCACGTAATATTTCTTGCTGCCAAGACTGGCAATAAAGTCCACTTCGAGTTGTGTGCGAGACCATCTTCCCTCCTTATCCGGTTTTCTGATCTCTACCATTCCAACATCTACACGATAGCCACGGATAAACAATTCATTGTAAATGATATTCTCCATGATATGTGTTTCTTCTTGTTGTCGCATATCCAGAACAGCATTTCTCAAACCGATATCAGAGAAATAATATTTTGAAAGAGTGTTGATGTATTTCTTACCTTTTATATCGTAGCGTATAGCTTTATTTAGAAGAAAAGATTCCGAAAGATACGCAAGGTAATTAGAAATAGTCTGACTTCCTATGCTCACATTCTTGACACTCTTGAAAGTATTCGATAATTTTGTCGGATTGCAGGGCGAGCCTATAGATGATGCCAAGATAAGTACTAACTCACGAAGTTCATTATCGTTTTTTATTTTATGCCTCTCAATGATATCTGCAAGATAAACTGTCTCGAATAAGTCTTTAAGATAGCCTATCTTTTTTTCCTCGGTCTCAAAAGATTGTATGAGCGGTAATCCTCCATAAGTGTAATATTCGCGCCATGCTTCTTGCTTGTCACCACCAATAGTAGAATAGAACTCTGCAAATGATAGTGGATTAACATGTATCGTCTCTCCTCGGCCACGAAATTCCGTTGGAATATCAGATGAAAGGAAATGGGAGTTGCTACCAGTCACGTATGTGTCTGCATTATTAATATGACGGAAACTATTCAACACATCCACAAATTCATCCATCAATTGCACTTCGTCTATAATAATGTAATAAAGTTCTTTGTCTTTGATTCTATCATGAACATAATGGAGCATCGTATCAGGGTCTCTCAGTTCCTTATTCAATCGGTCTTCAAGGTCAACCTGAATAATGTGGTCTTCAGCTACACCATTTTCCAATAGATAATTATAAAACAAGACATTCAGTAGATACGATTTACCGCACCTACGAATTCCAGTAACTACCTTAATAAAGCCATTTTGACGGCTTTCTATAAGTTGTTTAAGATATCTATCTCTTTTTATTTCCATCGTCTGCATTAAATTCCTGTCAATATTGACAACTTTTTACGGCGCAAAGATAATGAGAGTTATTCAAGTCTCCAAATTATAGCTAATAAAAATGTCAATATTGACGACTTTTTGTTGTATAGTAGAACGTACAAGTCAAAATAGTGGCTGCCACTGTCTATACTCTTCTCTCAGCCCAATCGCCTCTGTCAAGATTCCTATAGCCTATGGCTTCAGCGATGTGTTGCGACTTTACAGACTCGCTGCCATCCAAGTCGGCTATAGTTCTGGCCACTTTCAAGATTCTATTATAGGCACGGGCTGAAAGCTTCAATCGTTCCATTGCCATTCTTAGTAGATTGAGCGAGGCTTCGTCGGGCTCGGCATATTGATGAATCATTCGCTCCGTCATTTGAGCATTGCAATGGATGCCAGACTTATCTTTGTAGCGCTCATCTTGAATTTTCCTTGCTTTGACTACTCTTTCTTGGATGTTAGCACTCGGCCTGTCTGGAGTGGCTTTCGATAAGTCATTGAAACCCAGGATGTTTATCTTACATTGTAGGTCTTACTGTCTACGATATAGTGACCCGCTGATTCTGCATATTTTTTGACTGCATCATAATGAACTTTGCCATTTATTAGATCTTATTACTTTTCTTTCTCATTGATATAAGCATTTTTTGAACGAACTGTTTTGCCATTGCTGATATTATAACGTAGATTTATCTGTAAAAGACAGTTGTTTACACGCATGTTGTTTATGGTAGTGCTTTTGAAGTCTGGTAAATCAATTTTGTTATATGTATCCTTTGATATTGCATTTACAGGTAATGCAGCCATAACTACTACAGATAAACGATTCTTTAACAGACGGGTCATAGCACCGATAATCAGAGTTTCTTCCTGGTTATAGCTCTCTCCTTGTAGTAATGGCAACTTGTCATGACGAAGAAAATACTGTGCCATCAGGTTGATATGTTTAGTGGCTGGATACATCATCTGCGTATCAAGATACCAAGTGCGGCCTGTATTATCCTCTGTGTCCTTTGTCAACTTGCGATTATACCACTGATAGTTTGCCGTTATATTCAGTCTGATGCCGTAGGGAAGATTGTAATCCCCCTCGATACCAGCATATTGGTGCGTATAGCGACTGCCTACAAATGTGTTAATTACCTTGCTGTCTTCAATATAATACCAAGGTGTGAGGTCGTTCTTCGACTGTTTAAGCATATATCTCAATTTGATAATCTTGCTTATTTCGAGTCGCATCTCCGTATATCTCATAATACGTGCCTGAAGATCAGGATTTCCCTTTCGCCATACGATTCTATTTTGCTGATAGAGAACAGGTGATAAATCATCCAGGTTTGGATAAGCCACATCTGAAAAATAGTCGACTGAGAGTGCCAACTTCGGTAAAATTTGCCAACGCATCTTGAACGTTCCCATAAATGAACTGTTGTTCTGGCTTTCGTCTTCAGATTTTGAATATACATTAAGAACACGGCCACCCACAGAGAGGCTTAAGCTGCGTAGTGGCTTAAGATTAAGAGTGGCGTATGCATCATTTCGGGTGTCGTTTGATGAGTAAGAGCTTTTGGAAGTCTGCTGATATTCGTTGCTGTATTTTCGGTGTGTGAATGTATATCCCGCTACAGTATTGATTGTATTGTTCCAGATGTATTTAGCTTCTACATTGTATCGTATATAATCCTTTTTTCCATTACTCAATAGTGTTGAGTTGGTGAGAGCTTCTGTAAAACTCTGATTTTCATCCACTCTATAGGCATTATAGCTCAGGTCGCTTGTCACATTCATTCTGTCGGTGATATTACCATAATAGAATAGGCCAACGGTATAATTCTGTGCATCGTATTTTTGTATGTTATCTTCTTTGATAACAGTCGATGCATCCTCCATATAAAAATTATGAGAATTGTTGTGTCTCCACTCACTCCAAAGTTGAAGTGACAAAGTGTGATTCTTTGCTATGGAATAGTCAACACCAACACTAAGATCAGCTTTTGTTGTACCAACTGATGCATTTGGATGCTTATCATCGGCTGCGCTAGTCTTATCTGCCGTTGTTTGATTGAACATATATTCATACGACAACGCTTCATACGACTTTCTATTATCCAAGTCAAAGTTTCCGAATATGTTCCATCGCGGTATTGAATAGGTGAATGCCGCACCTGTATTTGTGATATACGAATGTTTGTTTTTTAGTGAAAGCATTTCACGATTATGTACATCTACATCCCAACCAACATAATTGTTGTTCAATATGACATTCAGGACGATAGGAGCATCACCATATTTTCCTTTAGGATAGCGCAAAATCTCCACCTTGCGTATTCTTTCAGGATTCAGTGTTTTGGCATATTCCTTTCCCATGTCACGGCCATTAATCATCATAGGTACATCACGGTCTTTTCCAATATTTATGCCCTCTGTACTCCAGTCTATCGTAATACCGTCGAGCTTGTTTAATAGTTGCAAGGCATTATGAGTATTCTTGCGAAGGCTATCATTAATAAGAATACTCTCACGGTTAGCATCCTTTAGAGATGTTTTAACTATAACCTCATCAAGATTTACAGTCTTCAGCGAATCTTGGGCATAAATACTGCGAATACAGAATAGAGTTATATATAATATAATTAATAAAGTTTTCATCTGTTTTTCCCAGTTGGATCATCAATTAGAATTTGGCATTATTATAGGACCATTATTGGATTTTTCATTAATAGTTGTTCTAATGATTTTTGGATTAATCATCCATACATTTCCATCTCTTGTCATCAGAGAAACTCTCTATTATAAAGATAATATTATTTTCGTCCATATTTATTATTTAGAATTACTTTTAAAAACCTCTTTCAGCCCAATCGCCTCTGTCAAGATTCCTATAGCTTATGGCTTCAGCCAAGTGATTGGAAAGAACTTTCTCTGACGCTTCAAGGTCAGCGATGGTGCGTGCTACTTTGAGAATTCTGTTATATGCTCTTGCAGATAGGTTTAAGCGTTCCATAGCGTTGCGCAAGACATTTATTCCCGTTTCGTCAGGTTCTGCAAATTCGTGTATCAGTCGCTCGCTCATCTGTGCATTGCAATGTATTCCTTTGTAGTTTTTAAAGCGTTCTTCTTGTATATGTCGTGCTTTAATTACCCTTTCCCTGATTGCATCGCTGCTTTCTCCTGGTGCAGAGCGTGATATATCCTTGAACGGAACAGGCGTTATCTCGCATTGTATGTCTATTCTATCAAGCAACGGACCACTTATCTTGTTCATGTAGCGATGTATTTGCCCTGGAGTACACACGCAATGGTGTGTAGGGTCATTGTAATATCCACATGGACATGGATTCATTGACGCTACAAACATAAATGAGCATGGGTATTCAATGGTATATTTAGCTCTTGAGATAGTTATCTTTCTATCTTCAAGAGGTTGTCTTAGCACTTCAAGAGTGGATTTGTTGAATTCTGGTAACTCGTCTGCAAACAAAACGCCGTTATGCGCTAAAGATATTTCTCCCGGTTGTGGATTCATTCCACCACCTACTAATGCCACTTGTGATATTGTGTGATGTGGCGAACGGAATGGGCGTTGGGAAATCAAAGACATATTCTTTCCGAGTTTTCCCGCTACGGAATGAATCTGTGTAGTTTCCAGACTTTCAGATAAAGACAATGGAGGGAGTATAGAAGGAAGGCGTTTTGCCATCATTGATTTTCCGCTTCCAGGAGGGCCAATCATAATCATATTGTGACCTCCAGCTGCAGCTACTTCCATAGCACGTTTGACGTTATCTTGACCTCTCACATCAGAAAAGTCAAGTTCAAAACTGCTTTGTTGTTCGTAAAACTCACGTCTGGTATCTATTATTGTAGGCTGGAAATCTTCTTCTCCGTTTAGAAATCTTATGACATCTATGATTGTTTCCATGCCATAGACATCAAGTTTGTTCACTACAGCTGCTTCACGGACATTCTGTTTTGGCACGATTAATCCCTTGAATTGTTCTTTGCGTGCTCTTATTGCTATTGGCAATGCACCTCTAATAGGCTGGATTCTTCCATCTAACCCTAATTCGCCGACAATCATATAATCGTTTAGCTTTTCATGTTTTACTTTCTCCATAGCTGCAAGTAAACCTACGGCAATAGGTAAGTCATAACTGCTGCCTTCCTTGCGTAAATCAGCAGGAGCCATGTTTATGGTTATGTCTGCGACAGGGAATTTTATTCCGTTGTTTCTAAGAGCCGCAGCAATGCGGTCATGACTTTCTTTTACTGCTGTGTCAGCAAGACCAGTAAGATGAAATAGCACGCCTCTTGACATGCTTACTTCAACGGTTACGGTCGTTACATCGAGACCGTTAACTGCTGCGCAAAATGTTTTTACCAGCATTTATGGTATTAGTTTAAAAGTGTTTTCAGTTTCTTTTCTAGTTCTGAAGAGCTTAGCCCTCGTTCAATAACACGACCTTGTGCATTGAAAATAATATTGTCTGAGACGCGTGTCAATGCGAATTTCTCCATCAAAGGACTTTCAAACATTAGTTGGTCGCAGATGTGTATTGTTGAAGTTGAGTCATTCTTTACAGATTGTTTGCAACTTCTTTTGCTCGCATCAAGGTTGATTCCTATGATTGCCAGCTTTTCCTTGTTTTCTTTGTTTAAGTTGTTCAGCTTGTTTATCATGCCTCGGCTATCACTGTTCCATGTAGCCCAGGCACAAACAACTGCTATTTTTCCTTTAAGGTTGGAACTGGAAACTGTATTCCCGTTAATGTCTTTGGCGGTAAATGACGGTATTGTACTTCCAGATGTGCATTTCTTCATTACATTAATGAAATGTACAATACGTGCGATGTTTCCGTTTTTAGGCTGTGCTTTATGTATAGCTTCTGCAAGCTGAGCAGCTTTGTTAAGATCTGCATCAGGGTTAGTAACAAAATACTTTTTCAGGATATATACACTTACTATCGATGCAGGATTATTCTTTATGAATTGTTCCGCTTTGCTTAGTTCCTCTGGAGGAGAAACATTAACTATCTGTTTGCGGAATCCGTTCATTAGTTTGTTCTCATCTGTTCCCTCTATTTCTATCTCTTTCAAGTGAGAGGCATCACCGCTTATAGTTACCGATTTTCCTGCTTGCGTAAATACAGGCTGCTCGGAATAGTTAGGAAAGACAATAACCAATGTTCCTGTTTCTTTGCAGGGAATTTCGTATGTGAAGCGACCTCCTTCGATTTTTATAGTGTCAAAGCCGTTTATTATTCCGTCTGTACTATATATATAAAACTCACCTTGGTTTAGGTTGAGTAGGTGTCCTTCTATTTTGAAGTACCCCTTGCGTGTTCCGCAAGAAACCAAAACCAAGGTGAGAATTATAAAATATGCTATACGCTTCATGCGCAGCGAATTTTTTATTTGCTTACATTAGCCAACTCAAGGTCATTGTTAGCATAAGTTGCAAGTGAAGGATCCTTCTGCAATGCGCTCTTCAAGTAAGAAGAAGCTGCGCTGTTATTGCCCTGACGTGCATTCAGGATAGCCTGCAGATAGTCTGTCATTGCGTCTTTGTTCTCAATGTTGCTGAGTGTATTAGAAGCTGCAGAGTAGTTCTTGTTTAGAATCTGAGCCAAAGCTGCTGTATTAGTGTTTGTTCCACTCAGGTTCTGTGCTGCTGCTGCATAGTCACCTTTTGCGATATTCAAAGAACCAAGAGCCTTCTTGTAGTCGCTTGAATTGCCTGTGCTAGACTTTGCAATCAGAGCTTCTGCTGTGCTGATATCGCCACTCTTAAGAGCGAGCAAACCAAGGTTTGCGTTTGTTTCAGCTGCATTTCTGTCTATGCTCTGTGCCTTTGTAAGATATTTCTTTGCTTCAGAATCGTTACCTTTTGCAAACTCGATTGCTGCAACGTTGTTGAATGCGCGATAATCGTTAGGATAGATTTCTGTTGTCTTCTTATAGATTGCTTCCTTAGCGTCAGCGCTGCTTTCAAGAGAAGCAGCATAAAGAAGTTCGTCAACACTCAGCTGAGTTGGGTCAGACTGGTACTGAGCCTTGATCTGCTCATCGCTTCTGCCGATTGTCTCATAGTTGATTACGAGACGTGAACGACGGAGTTCAGGAAGGATACCGTCAGCAAGTTCACGGAATCCAGCTGACATGTTACGGATCTGCTGTTCACGCTCTTCTGGATCCTGATACATAGAGAGAACTCGGAGGATAACGTCTTTATCCTGGATGTTAGATGCTGCAACGAGCTTCTGGAAACCTTCCCAGTCCTGTGCTGTGTATTTAGCTGTTACATCAGCAGAAACGTTTGTGCTCTTGAGCTGCTGGTTAACATACTTCTCTGTAACATCCTGACGCTTGCTAGCCAAACGGTCGTTGTATTCAACACCACCATCAGGTGAAGCGTAAGCAAGTACTTCGATGTTGTTGAGGTTCAAGCCTTCCTGATCAGCATTGATTTTCTTGAGGAGGTCAACAAACTCTGTTACTGAGTTGTTCTTCAACTCGCTCTTGCGAAGATTAGCCTGGTTGATGAGGAACTTGATCTGAGCTTCCTGCTTCTGTGCGTTAACGCGCTGGAATGTATCAGGAGCAATGCTTGCACCGCTACCAGCCAATGTCTCTTTGTAAAGCTCTGATGTTGCGATAACACCATTAGCTACTTTAACTGCAGGAACTTCTACTTGCTTCTTTCCAACGTAAGCGTTGAATGTCAAGTACAGTTCACTCTTCTGCATGTCAGGAACATACTTGAAGTTTGATTTCATAGTATAGTTTCCACCAACCTTGTAAGAGATAGTCTGATCGTTACCGTCAACCTTCTCTCCCTGGAATGTTGCAGACTGGCCCTGTGCTGTCTGGTCTGCATAACGGAGTTCAGGAACGACTGTTACAACTGCCTTTTTCTTCATGTACTTCTCAGGGAATGTACCGTTGATTGTTACTGCTACATTACCTGCTTTAGATTCAAGTGGATTAGGTGTTACAGTGAAATTATCTGCAGATAATGCATCCAATTTCGATGAGCATGAAGTCATTGCTATGACTGATGCTGCTGAAAAGAATAAGATAAGATTTTTTTTCATAATGAAAGGTATTAATAATTTAGTGCCGCGAGCGGGACTCGAACCCGCACAGCCATTACTGGCCAAGGGATTTTAAGTCCCTCGTGTCTACCAATTCCACCATTGCGGCATCCAGTGAGCGGAAAACGGGACTCGGACCCGCGACCCCGACCTTGGCAAGGTCGTGCTCTACCAACTGAGCTATTTCCGCATAAAGCTCTGCAAAGATAATCCTATTTCTTGGAATTTCAAAACTAATTCACACATTTTAATACTAGATACATGTGTTATTTGAGTTTTGAGTGTATGTGATAGGTATTTTGCAAAATCTATATTACATTATCTTTATATATTTAAAGGTATTTCGCTATATATGATAATCTACTAATAATTATTTATTACCGAAAGGACACCTAACGCTCCTGTAGTGCTTGCGTGATAGCGCATGAGCTTGCTACCTGCATCTCCACTGGTTACAATACCTCGGTTGTTCATATCATAAACCCTGCTACATCTTGAACAAGAAGCCGTTCCGTTAGAGTTCATTGTAAGTGAATAACGGGGTAGGCCAGTGGAAGCATAGCAGTTAGGACATTGGGTGTCGTATGCATAGAATGTTGCAGGGGAGTCAAGATTGCCGTATCCCACAATTATACCTGTTCCGTTATATGTTCCAAGAATGATTGTTCGCTGCATATCTACTGCGGTCATGGATACTTCTTCTGTGGAACTGCTTTGGTTTGTCTGAAACATGAAATAGTTTCCTGACACCCATACACGGCAAAAAACACCTGGAGAAAGTGAGTTCATGCATTGCGTGAGATATGTGCTTCTTCCAGATGTATTGTCGAACACGAAATAACACCGTTCACTTGTAAATTCATAATCGTCGGTACACGACATGAAAAGCATTAGAACAGACAATATATAATAGGTGCATCTTTTCATTTAAGCAATTCTTTTTCTGCCTTTTCCACTTTCTCAAAATTGAAGCCACTGATACATTCTTCCATGAGTTCCTGTATCTTGTCGTTGCAGAGATTACCTATAGAGCCTTCGTGAGTGTGATGAATGTCCTTGTTAGGCGTGAATTTTCCTGCCTCAATGTCCAGGCCTACTTTCTTGTAAGCATCGCGGAACGGCATACCGTTTGCAGCCAGATTGTTGACTTCCTCTACCGAGAACATCGGGTCATACATCTTGTTGTCAAGAATATGTTCGTTGACTTCCATCTTGTTTATGATGTAAGCTGCCATCTGCAGACAATCTTTCAACTCGTCAAATGCTGGCAGGAACACCTCTTTTATTATCTGCAAGTCGCGGAAATAGCCACTAGGAAGATTGTTCATTATAAGTGTAATCTGTTGTGGCAAGCCCTGTAGCTTGTTGCTTTTCGCACGAATCAGTTCAAATACATCAGGGTTTTTCTTGTGAGGCATGATAGAACTGCCTGTGGTACATTCCTTCGGAAGCTTTACGAAAGAGAAGTTCTGGCTATTATAAAGACATGCATCGAATGCCATCTTTGCAAGTGTTCCTGCTATTGTAGCTATTGCAAACGCTACATTGCGCTCCATTTTTCCGCGCCCCATCTGTGCATATACTACATTGTAGTCCATGGAATCAAAGCCAAGAAGCTTTGTTGTCATAGTGCGGTTAAGCGGGAATGATGAGCCATAGCCAGCTGCGCTGCCCAATGGGTTACGGTTTGTCATGCGCCAAGCTGCCTGAAGGAAAAGCATATCGTCGGTAAGGCTTTCTGCATAAGCGCCAAACCATAAGCCGAATGAACTTGGCATAGCCACCTGCAAGTGGGTATATCCTGGCATTAGCACATCCTTGTACTGGTTGCTCTTCTGTATAAGCTCATCAAAAAGCACCTTGACAAGTTCTGCAATGTCTTTCAACTCGTTTCGAGTGAACAGTTTCAAGTCAACAAGAACCTGGTCGTTTCTTGAGCGTCCGCTATGAATCTTTTTGCCCATATCGCCAAGCTTGCGTGTCAGAAGCATTTCCACTTGTGAGTGAACATCTTCAACATCGTCTTCAATAACGAATTCGCCACGCTCGCATGCTGCATATATTTCCTTCAGTTCTGCAAGAAGCTGTGCAAGTTCGTCTTTTTCCAACAAGCCGATAGATTCCAACATGGTGATATGAGCCATAGAACCAAGCACATCATACTTGGCAAGATACATGTCCATTTCCCTGTCTCTGCCTACAGTGAAGCGTTCTATTTCCTTGTTAATCTCGAAGTTTTTCTCCCAAAGTTTATTTGACATTGCGTTATTGTTTAATTACTTTACCAGTAAGATTGTTATTCGTAAGGCACCATAGCCAGTGTCTGTGCTATTTTCTCAACGCCTTCTTCCAGCTTGTTTCCTACCATTGGCTTGAGGAAAATAGGAATGTCTGCCTTTACCGTTACTTTCATTTTGCATGACGTTTCCGTAACAGGCAGAAGCTGTATCCATAGATTAAACGGAAGAGGAGAGTTCTCCGCTTCAAACTTAATGCATTTAAGTTCTTGTCGTTCAACTATCTTTAATGTAACGCTACCGACAGGAGGCACATTTACAGAAACGCTGTCTCTGTCAAAAGTCAGGTCTTTTACCTGTTCTGCCGGTATACGGTCTTTTACTTTCTCGATATTGCTCAGGTCGCTGAGCTTTGCGTAAACCTTTTCCTGTGGATAATTAATTATATGTACGCTGCTTTCGTATTTTGACATGATTTGGTCAGATTAAGTTCTTTATACCCTATAATCAGTTCCTTTATTTGTTCCAGTTTGCAGGGTCTTTGCGCCATTCGTGAAGCAGTTCAACATCATTTTCTGAGATATATCCTGTTTCCAAAGCCTCGGCAACAACATGCTCGTAGTCGGTAAGAGTAATCAGTTTCACGCCAGCTTCGTCGAAAGCTTCCTTAGCAACAGGGAATCCGTATGTATATGAAGCAACCATTCCGATTACCTCGCAACCGTTCTTGCGTATAGCTTCAACGGCTTTCAGACTGCTACCGCCTGTAGATATAAGGTCTTCGATAACTACAACCTTCATGTCTGGCTTTAGTTCTCCTTCTATAAGATTCTCCAGTCCGTGGTCTTTTGGTTTGCTTCTTACGTAAACGAACGGCAGGTTCAGAGCGTCTGCAACCAATGCGCCTTGAGCTATAGCTCCAGTAGCTACACCAGCAACAGCCTCTGCTTCAGGGAAGTTTTCCAATACGGCATGAACTATTTCCAGTTTTACATAGTTGCGTAGCTCTGGGTAAGACAATGTCTTACGATTGTCGCAATAGAACGGAGACTTCCATCCTGATGCCCATGTAAACGGATTGTTCGGTTGTAACTTGATTGCTTTTATTTTCAGCAGTTTTGATGCAAATGCTTTCTTTAGCTTATCCATAATCGTATTTTAAATTATTTTCTTGCAAAGGTAATATCTTTAGAATTAACTTCAAAATAATTCGGTCTTAATTTTTCGCAAACAAACGGCTATAACAAGTCAATTAAAACTCTATAGCACATTTTATGCTTTATATTCATTAGTTTCCGTTATGCATGAGCAATGATAATGATAAATGCGTTTTGTCTGCTCCTGTTAATTTATGTACACAAACGGTAAATGTATTTTGTCTAAATGTTAACTAATAGCTAAATTATTGGTATTTGTTGCTTTTTCTTAATGAAATATTTGGCTATAAGTCGGTTTTAGTCTAATTTTGCGGTATAATTACAAGCGCACTATATTATAGCGGGAGACAATATTTATATCATTGAGGAAACAATTTATAATTATTATAATGAAAATCAAAAACATCTTAGTAGCCGTATTGTTTGCTATTATAGGCACTACGGCATCATTGGCGCAGATGAATCCAGAGGATTTTAAAATCCCGGTAGATACTGCTGTCAGAACGGGTAAGCTGTCTAACGGACTGACTTATTATATCCGTCAGAACGGATACCCGGAACATCGTGTTAACTTCTATATCGCCCAGAGGGTAGGTTCTATTCAGGAAAACGATGACCAGCGTGGTCTTGCCCATTTCCTTGAGCACATGGCGTTCAACGGCTCAGACCATTTTGAGGGCAATAACCTTATAGAATATTTGCGCTCAATAGGCGTGGAGTTCGGTTCAGACCTTAACGCTTATACCAGTGTTGCTGAAACCGTTTATCGTATATGCAACGTTCCTTCGGCTCGTGTGGAATCGTTAGACTCATGTCTCCTTATTCTTAAAGACTGGTCAAACGGCCTTACGCTTGCTGCAGACGAGATAGACAAGGAGCGTGGCGTTATCCATGAGGAATGGCGTCTGCGCACCCAGCCGATGATGAGAGTGCTTGAGCGTAATCTTGAAAAGCTTTATCCTAACAGCAAATACGGTTTGCGAATGCCTATAGGAAAGATGGAAATTATCGACAACTTCGAGCCTGAAGCTCTGCGTAAGTATTATCAGAAATGGTACAGACCTGACAATCAAGCTATTATCGTTGTGGGTGACGTAGATGTAGACCGCACGGAAGCCAAGATAAAGGAATTGTTCAGTGGCATCAAACTTCAGGAAAATGCAGCTCAGGTAGTAGACGAGCCTGTTCCAGACAATAACGAGGCAATAATCATAGTCGACAAAGACAAGGAACAACGCGCAGATCTGTGTATGCTTATGTTCAAGCATGACGCTTATCCAGACGACCAAAAAGACAACATTGGCTATCTTTTCTATAACTATGCAAAGGAGATGGCATCGCAGATGCTTAACTCCCGTCTTTCAGAAGTGGCACAGAACCCTGATTGTCCTTTTGCTTATGCCAACGCTTACGATGGCGAATTCATATATGCAAAGACAAAAGACGCTTTTGACATAGATATCGTGCCGAAGCCAGGAAAGACTGAGGAAGCACTTGCTGCAGCTATGCGCGAAGCTGTTCGTGCCGTTAGATTCGGCTTTACGGAGACGGAGTATTCACGTGCGCGTTCTGAATATCTAAGTCAGCTGGAGAAGGAATTCACTAACAAGAACAAGCGCGAGAACAGCTTGTATGGACCTCTATATAGCAGAAACTATATCGACAACGAGCCTATTCCTTCTATAGACTATGAGTATCAGACAATGACACAGGTTACCCAGATGATTCCTGTTCAGGTGGTTAACGAATGTTTGAAGGAGCTTATCAGTCAGACAGATACCAACTTGGTTATATTAAGCGTTCATACAGAGAAGGAAGGCGCTGTTTATCCTACAAGAGAATCGCTGAAGGCAGCTATCGACGGCGTTCACGGAGAGCAGCTTACCGCATGGGTAGACAATGTGAAGAACGAGCCTCTTATCACAGATCTTCCTGCGAAAGGCAAGATAACGGGTGAAAAGGAAAACAAGGCTTTGGGCTATAAGGAACTCTCTCTGTCTAACGGAGCTAAGGTTATCTTGAAGAAAACCGATTTCAAAGACGATGAGGTTGTCATGCAGGCACAGTCAAAAGGTGGTTCTTCTCTCTATGGAGAGGCTGACTACGCTAACTTAAAGCTTTTCAATTATGCAATTGCTTCAAGCGGTCTCGGTGAGTTCAGCAATACAGACCTTGAAAAGGCAATGGCAGGAAAGCAGGCAAGCGTTGACTTTTCTATTACCAGTCAGCGTGAATTTGTTACAGGAGAATCTACTCCAAAGGATTTGGAGACAATGTTCCAGCTTACATATCTGAAGTTTACCAATATCAGCAAAGACGAAAAGAGCTATGCATCATTGATGAATCTGCTTGCTACATCATTGAAAAACAAGTCATTGTCGCCTGATATGGCATTCTCTGACTCTGTTGTAGTTACACAATATGCTCATAATCCACGCTTCGCTTCATTAGATATAAAAGACGTAGAAGCTGCTGATTATGACCGTATTCTTCAGATTGCCAAGGAGCGTACAGCTGATGCATCTGACTTCACATTCTATTTTGTTGGAAACTTTGACGAAGATTCTATTCGCCCGCTCATAGAGCAGTATATCGCTTCTCTGCCTGCTAAGGGAACTAAAGAGCAGTGGAAGAACGTAATGACCTACTCACAGGGTGACGTTGTAAACAAGTTCTATCGCAAGATGGAAACTCCAAGCGCAAGATCACGCATGATGTGGTATAACAATACTATACCATATTCACTTGAAAACGCAGTCATGGCAGATGCTGCAGGCCAGGTTCTTGACATGATTTATCTGAAGAAGATACGCGAAGAGGCAAGTGCCGCTTATTCTGCTTCTGCTGCTGGTTCAGCGCAAGCAGGTGGCGCAGTTCCTTTCACATACCTTATAGGTGTATGTCCGATGAACCCTGACAAGAGCGATTTAGCGGTAAAGATTATGGAAGACGAAGCCAAGAACCTTGGAAATACCGTTGATGCTGATATGCTTGCTAAGGTTAAGGAACTGATGTTGAAGCGTGCTGACGAAGACGCAAAGACCAATTCCTACTGGATTGACATACTGAGCGATTACGATGAACTTGGCATTGACAAGTACACTTCATACAAAGATATCGTAAATGGGCTTACTCCAGAGAAGGTTGCGAAGTTTGTTAAAGACGTGTTCTTCACAGGTGCTAATAGCGTAAAGGTGATAATGTTGCCTGAAGAAAGCAAATAACAAGCTGAGATTATATATTCGCTCTCTCACACATAGATTGTTGTGAGAGAGCGTTTTTCCTGACTTCGTCATCGTGTCACCCAAAAGTCTTCGTCAAAGAGTTTAGCT
>JAUNIZ010000234.1 GCA_030523165.1 Prevotellaceae bacterium | reverse complement strand
ATTATAGTCATTAACAGAAAACCTGTTTTTGCATGAAAAATGTCATTTCACAGAGATTTTGTCATTGTCAGATGTTTACAAATATGTATATTTTTTCATTTTCAGGCATGATTTTCCGATATTTGGAAAGTTTTTATTTGTCCGATTCTTCCATAATCAATATCTTTGTGAAAGATTTTTGTGAAGATGTATTGTAACATGAAATACAATTGTCTTCATATTCATATCTATGACGATAAAAATATTAGATTAATTAGATAACGATTAAGTAATAACTATTATGATGAAAAAGTGTAAATTGTTTACGTTACTGTTCAGTCTGCTTTTCAGCATTGTCGCTAGTGCAGAAAGCACAGAAGGCATAACTTCAGTAACAGTTCTCTCGTCAGGTAATACAGGCGTTGTAAGGGTAAATTTTAATTATACTACCATAGATAAAGACTTTGAAACGCCCGTTTTGCTGTCTGCTGCGATGTTCATTAAAGGCTCATACTATGACAAAAGCGCAGATGCATTGGGCATGATGTTGCTCAATCATTTCACGATAACAAATGAAGCTGAATGCCCTAGCGAAGTCGATTGGGCTACTTCTTTAGAATATGTGTTCGCACAAAATACATCTTTCATTGTCGTAGAATCAGACAACATTGGCTTTGGAGAAACTATTGATCGCCCGCAGACATATCTTTACGGTGAATTGACAGCTAAGCAAAACATTGACGCAATGCTTGCCGCAAAGCAGATTCTGCTGGAAGACGGCTATAAAATAGGCGATAAAGTAGTGAATTTGGGCTACTCTCAAGGTGGTCATTCTGGCGCTTGGGTAGACAGAATGGTTGCAAGCGGGTATAGAAGCGATGAACTTCCAAAGATTGACTATACTATAATAGGTGGAGGCCCCTATGACATCTACGGTATATATGATAAGCTAAGAACAGAAAACTACACGCAATACCCTGTCGCATTGCCTTTGATAATCTATAGCTATATAAATGATGATATGGGTATAGAGTCCTCTGACGTATTCGTTCCAGAGCTGATAGAAAAGATTCCTGAATGGCTTGACTGCAAGCAGATACCTTCTGAAGACATAAATGACTCTATTTACACGCTGTTGGGTGTTAGCGAGAACGGCATAGAAATGAATAGGGTAGTGACAGAAAATGTCATGAATCCAGAGAGTGAAGTAATGGCTAAGCTCATTCCGCAATTCAAGAAAAACTCGCTTGTATATGACAACTGGTCTCCGTCAAAGACTGATTCCATATTGTTTGTGCACTCTATGAACGATGAAGTAGTTCCATATCTGTGTCTTGAAAATATGACTGCGTTCTTGACAGAGCAGGGTTATACCAATTATAAGGTAGACAACTATTCTCCTTATGATCATACGACAACAGGAACATATTATTGCTTGCTTGCCGTAAATGCGCTTGCTGCATTTGAAAGTGTAACTACAGGAATCAAAGACAATGTCTCTGTTTCTGGCTTGACACCTGTTGCTGACGGCTATGTAGACGTTTATGGCATCAACGGTCAGGTAGTAAGGAAGGGAGTGAAATACGAAAATGCCTTGGAATCGCTTCCTAAAGGCATATATATAATAAATGGAAAGAAGTATATTATTGCAAAATAAAGACCTTTAATCAAGTTTCAGTCATATTAGTCAACTAGCATTTTGCCTGCAGTCTCGTTTTTATGAGACTTGCAGGCTTTAGCTATTTTATTGGCTATCAGTGGCTTTGGAGATTGGAAAAACGTTTTCGCTTTCTTGTTTTCCAAAGGAATTGCATCAATATAAGTCAACTACCGTTATGCCGGCACCACCGAATTGGACATGTTCATCCTTGAAATCTTTCACGTTAGGAATAGTGTTAAGATATTGTCTTATAAGCTGTCTCAGAATGCCAGTGCCTGTTCCGTGAAGTATTCTCACGCGGCTCATGCCCACAAGAATAGCATCGTCGATAAAATAGGTAACGGCATTTATAGCCTCGTCTCCACGCATTCCCCTTACGTCAATGTCTTGCTTGAAGTTAAGCTTGCGGTTGTCTATCGTCTCGCGCGTCTGTTTACCTACTGAAACAAATGTCTTTGGCTCTTCTTTTTTCTGTTCAGTGGCACGCTCAAGGCGCTCTGTGCGCATCTTTGTGCGCATCTCGCCGAATATGACAGTAGCCATCTTACCATCAATACTTTCTATTTTTCCGATTGTAGTCAAGCCTTTTATACGCACTGTTTCTCCCTGTTGCAGAGGAATATCTGCCTTTACGGCTTGTGAAGAAGCACCGTTTTGAAATGTCTGGAGTTTGCCTTCCTGTGCCTTGCGTTCAGCTTTCTCCTTTTTTCGCTTTTCTTTTCGTTCTTTTCTTTCCTGTATCTGACGTATTTTCTTTTCTATCAATTCGTCATTAGAAGTAGTGTCTATATCCTTTATTTCTGACTTAAAGGCATTAAGTTCCTCGCGAATACGCTTGGTTTCTTCTTTCTCCGCCTGTTGTTCGCGTATTTCTCTGATAGTGTTTTCTATCTTTTTGTTACTTTCGCGCAACAAGTCTTCAGCCTGTTCCTTTGCCCTTTTCAATATTTCCTTGCGGCTTTGTTCAAGCTCTTTCACTTCACGTTCATACTTTGCAATGGTCTGTTCCATTGCTTTTTCACGCTGATGAATGTTCTGACGCTTGTTTTCCCAATAGCGTTTGTCGCGAACTATGTCCTGAAGATATTTGTCGCTTTGTATGTAGTCGCTGCCCACAATCTCGCTTGCATCGTGGATTACTTCCTCTGGCAAGCCTATCTTGCGTGCTATCTCTATTGCGAATGAGCTTCCTGGGTTGCCTATCGACAACTGAAATAGCGCTTTCATTTGCTGACGGTCATAAAGCATAGCACCGTTTACCACGCCTTCATGATTCTCGGCAAAGTGCTTAAGGTTCTGATAATGAGTGGTTATCACGCCATAAGCCTTCTTGTTGCAGAACTGTTTCAATACAGATTCAGCTATAGCTCCGCCTATCTGTGGCTCTGTGCCTGTGCCGAACTCATCAATAAGCAGAAGTGTACGGTCGTTGGACTGCTTCATCATGTTCTTCATGTTGAGCAGATGGCTTGAATAAGTGCTGAGGTCATTCTCTATGCTCTGCTCATCACCGATGTCAATCAATATGTTTTTGAATACTCCAGTGCGTGAGCGTTCACCGACGGTTATTGACAAACCGCATTGAAGCATGTATTGCAGCAGACCGACAGTTTTAAGGCAAACAGACTTGCCACCGGCATTTGGACCAGATATTATCAATATCCGTTTCTCGCGTGTAAGCATTATGTCGAGAGGAACAACCTTCTTTTCCTGCTTTGCAAGCGACAGTTGCAGTAATGGATGTGCTGCTTGAATCCAGTCAATATGGGGATAATTCTCAACAGAAGGCTCAATTCCTTTTATCAGTTTCGCAAATTCTGCTTTTGCTCGGATTAAGTCAATGGTAGCCAAGAACTTATAAGAGTCGAGTATGGGAACAACATACGATCTTACAATCTTTGCGAATTCGGTCAGTATTCTGATGATTTCCCTCCGTTCGTCAGACTCTAATTCCCTTATTTTATTGTTTGCTTCTACCACTTCAGCTGGCTCTATGAATACCGTCTTGCCTGATGCAGACTCGTCATGCACTATTCCTCGTATCTTTCGTTTCAATCCTTGAGTGACTGGAATAACGAGTCTACCGTCGCGAACGGCTGGTGTTACGTCTTTGTCAACAAGCCCTTCGCTTTGTGCTGACCGTAGTATGCTATAAAGTGTCTTTGATATTCCGCTTTCTGTTCTCGCAAGTTCACGTCTGATGTTAAGTAGGTCAGTTGAGGCATTGTCCTTCACTTTTCCGAACTTGTCAAGTATCTGGTCTATGCGTTGGATAAGTTGCGGAAATGTCATAACGTTTTCCGTGAGCCTGTGAAGGGCAGGGTAGGGGTAAGTTCGCTCGTTCTCGTCGTCGTCATTGCCGTCAGAACGGTTAAGATAGTTCACGATTTTCGATATTGTGTCAAGTGAACGGCGCAAGTCAAACAGTTCTGCTTCGTCAAGGTGAGTGCCTTCCAACCGTAGTCTAGCCACCGACTGCCTTACGTCGAAAAAATAGTCCATAGGGAAATCGTCGGCTTCTTCCTGTAGCCTTCTGAATTCTCTCACCTGCAACAGCCATTCGTTTATGACATCGGCATTGTCTGAAAAGGTCATATTGTCGACCCTTTCCTTTCCTAATGTACTAAGACAGCGTTCTTTCAGCAATGCGCGTATTTCGTCGAAACCTATCTTGCTTTCAAATGTATCGGGATAAATCATTATTCTGTTTAGGATAAATCTTTATGCAAAGGTAATGCAATTAAGCGTATTAACCAACATTTGTGTATGAAAACATGATTATTAATTCAAAAATTGAGGTGCAGTTTCTCAAAATAATATTATGTCGTCTAAAATATCCGCACATGTTGCTTGTCGTTGAGAATTGCCCATATTCCAAGCTGTAAATATATCTTTTCCTATGCATAAAGCATAGTTTTCCTTCCAATAAACATATCATTTGTCACTTGTAGTTCATTATGTAATATGCAAAGACAAATCGTTTTAAAACTGTAACCGAAACTGTAACCGTTCATTTATTATAACTTGCAAATACGCTAAAAAATGGTTACAGTTACGGTTACAGTTTTAAACTTCTTCGCGTCTGCGTCTACTTTATAGCTTATAGTTCGTCACT
>JAUNIZ010000233.1 GCA_030523165.1 Prevotellaceae bacterium | reverse complement strand
TTTACACGGTTTTTTATTGTTAATTCCATGTAAAGTAAATCTGTACTAAGTCATTACAAGCAAATGTTATAACTTCGCGCCGAAATTAAAAACCAAGTGATTGGTAGGTTCAAACACAAACTATTAGATTTATTTTCATACGCCTTTAACATTAAAGGTAAAGTGGTTATAAATATTGAATGCACAAACTGAATTAAGCCGTTCCTCTATTGGAACGGCTTAATCTTTATACATATGCTAAAGAAAAAACTAGAATCTCAGTTTGAAACCACCCATTGCTGTGAAGCCAGGCATGGTGTAGCCTCTGATAATGGTATAGTCTGTATCCGTGATATTATCTAGATTTACAAAGAGTTCAAATGCTTTTGCTACAGTATATGCAATCTTCATGTCAAGAAGCACATAGTCTTCGTTCTCCATTCCGTCAGAAACGTATAGGCTTCCTGTGCCCCTAAGCTCTGCATCTATATGGAGTTTTGGCAGCACCTGCCATCCTATTCCTAGGAAATACTGGTTTTTCGGAGCTGCAGTAAGGTTATCCAGATTAGTGTGCAGATAGCTATATGTGGCGCGAAGGCTAAGATTGTCTAGCGGATTGCTGCTTGCTGTCACCTCAATGCCTTTGTTTATGAAGCTGCCAGTATTGACATTCTTCATGTCAACCGTCTGAATCATGTTGCTTCCCTTGCTGTAATATCCAGTCAAATCTATTGAAAAGTAGCGTGAAAAGGTCTTTCCGATAGTTGCTTCATAGTTCATCATGTTCTCTGGGTCAAGGTCTGGATTGGCAGGGCGATATAGGTAAAGCTCGCGAAATGAAGGGTTTCTGTATCCTTTAGCTATGGAAGCCTTCACGAGCCAGCCCTCTGCAGGGCGAACGACAAAGCCTCCCTGTGGCACCCACTGCGTGCTGAAACGGTCGCTATTAGCCATTCTGAGACCAGCATTCAGCGTCAACACACCGTTCAGAAGTTCTTGCGAGAGAGTGACATAAGGCGAGTATTCGGTTATGCTCTTGCGGTTTATTGTCGTCAAAGAACCTTCTGTATGTGCCGTTCCCCCAGACATAGGAATCTTGCCTGTATAGGTATCGAAGTCGAAACCTATCGTTGCCGCAGCGTCTTTCCACGGTTTGAAGTTCTGATAAGCCAGCACTCCGAACCTGTCGTCAAGGCTATGGAAGTGGCTAGGGTCATCTATGAAATGGTTGCCATAGCTATAATAGACACGCACATTGCCGTTTGTGCTTCCGTAATAGTTGCTTAAAGACAATGAAGCCTCGCCTCTTGTGATGTTCTGATGATATATATCCGTTGACTCAGGGTCGCTCAGACGGGCATAGACAGGGTCGTTTCCGATAAAGTTCATCAACGAATAGTCTGCACGAATATTCCATTTCTCGCTGAAATCATAGCCAAGCTTTGCATACAGACTTGCCTGTTTGAAGTCGAAATTATCGGTCAAGCCGTCTGTTCGGTCATAGCCTAACGATACGAGAGACGAGAATTTGCCATAGCGAACGGTATTTGTCAAAGACGACTGCCATGTGTTATATGACCCGTATTGCGATGTCAGCGTTGTGTGAATACCGTCTTTGTCAGCATTCTTTGTTATGACATTGATAACGCCACCCATAGCGTTGGAACCGTAAAGCACAGATGCAGGGCCACGCAAAACCTCGACTCTCTCAACATATTCCGTCTCATAGAAGTCAGCAACATGGTGAGAATAGATGCCAGCAAACTGCGGTTGACCGTCAACCATCATAAGTATAGAGTTCGTAGGAGAGCTTCCTACGCCACGAATCTTTATTCCTCCTGACCCGCCAGTGCTGACTCCGAAACCGAAAATGTTGCGTTCAGAGATGAAAAGGCTTGGTATCTGACCAGACAAAGCAGATAGAAGCTGCGTCTTTCCTGTAGCTTCAATTTGTTGGCTGCTTATCGTTGAAAGCGTATAAGGCAACAGATTTCTGCCAGTAGGATTATTGCTGCCAGTGACAACTACCTCTCCCAGATGATAAGTTCGTGTAGTATCCACTGGCTCTATCGCAGAAACATGAGCCGAAAAGAGCAATGCCGCGCATAGAAAAGCACTGGTTTTCCGTGTGTGTAAATTGTCTTTATTCATTTCTTTTTATCTTGTTGTTTATTATATTAATGTATAGTAATTGCTTGAACTGCCGTTCATAAACAATAAAACAGACTTTCTTTTATTTATTGAACATTCGTTTTACCTTGTCATGCCATAGCACATGAACGTGCTGACAGAATCGTTTTTTACATTTGCAAAGGTAAATCATCAACGGCAAAAACCATGTACCACATTTACGTTTTATATTACCAAATTTACGGAATAGGCCTCTTTTTCATGCAAAAAGATATATTTCATTCCTTTTACGCCAATAAAACTTGTCATAAATGCGCAATGTAACAGAAATGAAACATCCGTTTAAAGTTGCTGTAACATGTATGTTTTAACTTTGCAGCGTGAATTTTCTGAGTGGAATATACATATAATATATAATAGATATGACAGAGATTTATTTTGTAATAGTCGGCTTTCTGCTAATCTTGGCAGTGTTTGACTTGTTTGTAGGCGTGAGTAACGACGCCGTAAACTTTCTTAACTCGGCAATCGGAGCTAAGGTTGCAAAATTCAGAACGGTGCTTTTCGTTGCTTCTATCGGTGTTTTGATAGGTGCTGTAATGAGTTCTGGCATGATGGATGTGGCTCGCCACGGCATCATGAGGCCCGAAAACTACAGCTTTGAAGAGGTTATGACGATATTCTTGGCTGTAATGGTAACCGACGTAGTTGTGCTTGACGTATTCAATACCTTAGGTATGCCTACATCAACTACCGTTTCTCTTGTGTTTGAACTATTGGGAGGAACGTTCATTTTGGCTATTCTGAAGATCGGCGCAGACCCTTCTTTGAGCATCTACGACCTGCTTAACAGTGACAAGGCGCTTAGTGTAATCATAGCTATCTTTGTGTCTGTCGCTATAGCTTTCTTCTTCGGAGTGTTAGTGCAATGGCTATCCCGTGTCATTTTCACGTTCAATTACAAGAAGCATCTGCGCTATTCAATAGCCGTATTCGGTGGTATTGCGTTCACTGCACTTGCTTATTTCATATTCATAAAGGGTGTCGGAGCATCTCCATATATAAGCGAAGCGTCAAGAAACTGGATAGAAACGAACACCAATATGCTGATGTTGGCTGTATTCATCTGCTCTACAGTGCTTGCGGAAATACTGCATCTGTGCCATATAAACGTATTCAAGGTAATCGTTCTTCTCGGCACGTTCGCCCTGGCAATGGCGTTCGCAGGCAACGACTTGGTAAACTTTATAGGTGTTCCTCTTGCCGGTCTTGACTCACTACTTGACTTCATGGCAAACGGAAACGGCAACTATGACACATTCATGATGACGTCTTTGATGCACTCAGCAAAGAGTCCTCTGCTCTATCTCCTTATAGCTGGTGTCATTATGATTATCGCTATGGTTACGTCAAAGAAGGCGCAGAACGTTGTAAAGACAAGCGTTGACCTCAGCAGACAGGATGAAGGCGACGAGATGTTCGGCTCTTCACGTGTAGCAAGAAGCCTTGTTCGCGCTACCCAGGATATCGGTTCTGTAGTGTCACACATAGTTCCACGCGGAACAACCAAATGGATTGACAGCAGATTCAATAAAGATGAGGTTATTTTAGCTGAAGGTGCAGCATTCGACGAGGTGCGTGCTGCTGTGAATCTCGTGCTTGCAGCATTGCTGATAGTATTGGGTACTACCTACAAACTGCCTCTTTCTACAACTTATGTAACCTTTATGGTAGCTATGGGTAGCTCACTTGCTGACCGTGCATGGAGTCGTGAGAGCGCGGTATTCCGCATTACAGGTGTGCTTTCAGTTATCGGTGGCTGGTTCATCACTGCCGGTGTCGCTTTTGCGGCATGTGCTTTAGTATGCGCATTGATGCACTTCGGAGGTTTTATCGTAATGATTGCTTTCATGGCTCTCGACATTTTCCTGATCTGGAGAAGCAACCGTCAGTATGCGAAGAAGATGAAAGAAGAGAAGAAAGACGATGTTTTCCAGCTCATGATGCGCACACGAGACAAGGATATTGTATGGGATTTGCTCTCAAAACATGTTACAAAGACACTGAGTTTCGTGACACACTTCTCATTAGAGCAGTATAATCGCATCATTGAAGGCTTCAGTACAGAGAACCTTCGCGAGCTTCGCCGATGCAGAACTGCCCTTAAAGACGAGCAAGACCAGCTGAAAAAGTTCCGTCGCAAGGAGCTTCTCGCACTCAGAAGAACACCAGAAAGCATCTCTATAGAGCGTGGTACATGGTTCCATCTTGGCGCTAACAGCAACCAACAGTATATATATAGCCTCAGACGCATGCTTGATCCGATAAAGGAACACGTGGACAACAACTTCAATCCGCTGCCTGAATCGTATGCAAAAGAGCTTGAAATGATACGCAGAAAGGTGAACGAGCTGATGAACAGCACTGAACAGATGATATCAACTAACCGTTATGAACTATACGAGGATACGCTTACCATAGCCGAAGAGTTCAAAGACGAGTTGTCTGTAGTGCGCAAACGCTTGATAGACAGCATGCAAAAAGACGCTGATATCAACCTTAAGGTGTCTCTTCTCTACCTGAATATCCTTCAGGAAACACAGGAATTCGTAAGCGTAATGCGCCATCAGCTGCGTGCAGCACGCAAGTTCCTGGAAGAGAGAAAATAAGACGAAGCTGACAAAGCATAGTTTTCCTTTGAAGAAAGCATAGCTTTCCT
>JAUNIZ010000232.1 GCA_030523165.1 Prevotellaceae bacterium | reverse complement strand
TAATCGAAGGCAAAATTAATAAAATATTATATTTTACGCAAACTTTTATCAGACTGACGTTGTATAGAAATGTGCATATACATTAGTTCACTTTAAGTCAATATAAGTCATACGAAGCATTAAACCATAAGCAAAATGCAACAAAACATATTATTTTATGCACGTTTTCTTTGTTCAAAAACGTTCAATTCTTTTAAAGAATCATAAAAACAATGTCATATAAATGATGTATCTATTGCATATAAAATAATTAATTGTACCTTTGTGTTTGACAATAGTGTAAAACATCTGTATAAAACAACGTGAGTTATGGTTAGATTAGGCATAGACATTGGTTCAACTACAGCAAAAGTTGTTGTCATAAACGAAGAAAACAAGATATTGTTTTCCAAGTATGAAAGGCATAACACGAAGGCAAAAGAAGTGTTGAAGACTATTCTTGACGAAATGTCTACTATTTTAGGAGACATCAATGTCTGCGTTAGGATAACAGGTTCTGTTGGTATGGGACTGTCAGAACAATACTCTTTCCCTTTTATTCAAGAAGTTGTTGCTGCAACTAAAGCGATACAGAGTGACTACAAGGATATCGTTTCATTGATAGACATTGGAGGAGAGGATGCAAAGGTTGTTTTCTTTAAGGACGGAGAAGCCACAGACCTGCGTATGAACGGGAACTGTGCTGGAGGTACTGGTGCTTTCATTGATCAGATGGCAGTAATTCTTGGAGTTGACGTAAAAGACTTGAACAGACTGGCATTGAATGCAACACACATCTATCCTATAGCTTCAAGATGTGGAGTATTCTGCAAGACCGATATACAGAATCTTATAGCCAAAAACGTTTGTCGTGAAGACATAGCAGCCTCAATATTCCATGCTGTAGCCGTTCAGACTGTTGTCACTCTTGCCCACGGATGCGACATCAAAGCACCGTTGCTATTCTGCGGCGGTCCGCTAACATTCATTCCAGCACTTAGAAAAGCATTTATTGAATACCTTTCTATTGACGAGAAAGACATAATAATTCCTGAAAACGGAACACTATTGCCTGCATTGGGTGCAGCAATGGCAGATGTGGATAATGAAGTATGTTGTCAGCTTTCATCACTTGCATCAAAGATAAGTGGCACAACAGGAATATCAACGACCAAAACGTCAACCTTAAAACCCATATTCAAAGATTGTGAAGAGTACGAAAAATGGCTTGACAGAATTTCAGAAAGCAAAGTAAAGACTACAAGTTTCAAGCCTGGAATGCAGAATGTTTACATTGGTATAGACTCCGGTTCAACAACAACGAAAATAGTCGTAACTGACAAAGACGCCAAAGTGCTTTTCACATACTACAGCAGCAATGTAGGCAATCCGATAGAAACAGTAGAGAAAGGACTGACTGAGCTGAAGAAAAAGAGCGATGAAGCGAATGCTATCCTAAGAATAAAAGGTTGCTGTTCTACAGGATATGGAGAAGATCTTATAAAGTCAGCATTCCAACTTGACCATGGTATAGTAGAAACTATGGCACACTATATTGCTGCCAGCCATTTCGCAGAAGATGTGTCATTCATTCTCGACATCGGAGGACAGGATATGAAGGCAATATTCGTTAATTCTGGTGTCATAGACAGAATAGAAATAAATGAGGCATGTTCTTCTGGCTGCGGCTCATTCATAGAAAGCTTTGCAAAAACAATGAACTATACCGCACATGACTTCTCTGTTCTTGCATGCCAGTCATCTGCTCCATGCGATCTAGGCACAAGATGCACTGTGTTCATGAACTCTAAGGTGAAACAAGTATTAAGAGAAGGAGCTACAATCAACGACATTTCTGCTGGTCTTGCATATTCTGTAGTAAAGAACTGCCTTTACAAGGTTCTTAAACTAAAAGACTTGTCTGTACTTGGCGACAGAATTGTGGTACAAGGAGGTACAATGAGAAACGACGCAATTGTACGTACACTGGAAATACTGACGGGAAAGGAAGTTACAAGATGCAACATGCCTGAACTAATGGGTGCATACGGCTGCGCCCTGTATTCAATTCGCTATGCCGGTTCTATAATGTCACTTGATGAGATTATAACAAAAGCTCATTATACATCACGTCTTCTCAACTGCAAAGGATGTGACAACCAGTGTATGGTTGTAAGATACATATTCGATAACGGCAAAAGCTATTATTCAGGAAACAGATGCGAGAAAGTATTCACAAATGGAGAAAACAACAGAAAAAGAGGCGATAATGCATATATAACAAAGAACGAACTACTCTTCAAACGTGACGCAAAGACTGAAACTAATAGGCAAACAATAGGCATACCAAGATGTCTCAACATGTATGAGAACTATCCGTTCTGGCATAGATTGTTTTCATCATGTGGAATAAACGTAGTTTTGTCTGACGCTTCAAGGTATATGACATACGAACGTAGTGCACGTATGGTCATGTCTGACAATATATGTTTCCCTGCTAAGCTTGTTCACAGCCATATACAAAACCTTATAGACAAGGGAGTGAAAAGAATATTCATGCCATTCGTTGTGTATGAGAAACAAGACAAGGAACAAAACAGTTATAATTGCCCTATTGTGACAGGATATTCTGAAGTAATAAAGAGCGTACAAGCAGAAGGTGTCAAGATAGACTCTCCTGCAATAACATTCAAGGACAAGAAACTTCTACTTAAACAATGCGTTGAATATCTTGAAGGCCTTGGCATAGACAACAACACAATAAAGACAGCATTTGCAAAAGCTGTAGATGAACAAGACAGATATAATATTGCGATGCTGGAAAGAAACGAAAAAATACTCGATAAGGCAAGAAAAAAAGGCGAACTTACTATATTGTTGGCAGGCAGACCTTATCACACAGACTTTCTTATCCAGCACAAGGTATCAGAAATGATGGCTGACATGGGTATAAACGTCATAACTGACGACATTGTGAAAAACAAAAACATTGTTGTTGACGATGCCCACTTCCTCTCACAATGGGCTTACCCTAACAGAATATTAGAAGCAGCCAAATGGTGTGCAGGAGAAGACGACAACATACAATTTGTACAAATGACTTCATTCGGGTGCGGACCAGATGCATTTCTTGTTGATGAAGTCAAGGATATGCTGATGCGCAAGGGAAAAGTCCTTACTCTATTGAAGCTAGATGATATAAACAACATTGGTTCCATGAAACTTAGGGTTAGGTCATTGGTTGAAAGTCTGAAGCTATCTAAAAAAGATAACAGCCATAACAACGATAATGACAATGGATTCAAGACAGTGCCGATATATGACAAAAGATATCGTGGCTACAAGATATTAGTGCCATATTTCACACCTTTCATATCGCCATTGATACCATCACTGATGAAAGTCGCAGGCTATGATGTAGAAAGCTTGCCTATAAGCGACATTAATTCATGCGATTGCGGTCTGGAATACGCCAACAATGAGGTATGCTATCCTGCAACACTGATTGTAGGAGATATAATCAAGGCTCTGAAAAGCGGACGTTATGATAAGAATAAGACAGTTGTTGCAATGACACAGACTGGAGGGCAGTGTCGTGCAAGCAACTATGTTTCTCTGATAAAAAGGGCATTAGTGAATGCAGGCTACAATGACGTGCCTGTAATTGCCATAACCTTTGGAGACACCATAAAGAACGAACAACCTGGTTTTAAAGTAAACTGGCTACGCCTATTGCCTCTTGCATTATGTTCTATATTATATAGCGACTGCATAGCTAAATTCTACTATGCCTCTGCAGTTCGCGAGAAATCTCCAGGACTAGCAGAATCTCTAAAAGAAAAATATCTAAAGATAGGAAGCGAACTCATATTGAAGAAGAAGTCAAGTGGACTATTAAGTACATTGTCAAAGGCTGCTGACGAATTCAACGATATATGTACATCTAAATATTATCCTAAAGTAGGCATTGTAGGAGAGATATTCCTTAAGTTCAACCCATTTGCACAGAAAAGCGTTACCGACTGGTTGATAAAGCGTGGAATAGAAGTAGTTCCGCCAGTATTGACAGATTTCTTCATGCAAAGCTTCGTAAACAGAAAGACAGACGAACAATCGCATCTTAAAAGTCGCTCACCATTGAGTCTTGTCTATGACTTGGCATATCGTGGAGTTAAACGAAAGATATCAAAAATCAATGAAATAGCCAGTCAGTTCAGATATTTTACACCGTTTGATGATATCTTTTCTGAAGCCGACACAGCAAAAAGCGTCATAACACTTAATGCACAGTTTGGAGAAGGATGGCTCTTGCCAGCAGAAGTAATGACTATGGCAAATAATGGAGTCAATAATATCATAAGCGTTCAGCCTTTTGGATGTATTGCCAATCATATTGTAGCGAAAGGTATAGAAAAACGTTTAAAACGTTTCCACCCTGAATTAAATTTACTATCTTTGGATTTTGATAGCGGCGTAAGTGACGTAAACATTACAAACCGCCTGTTGCTGTTTATAGATAAAATAAAGAAATAATGCCATGAAAGAAAATCATACTGACGACATGGAAAGCAGAATTATATTTGTTGCCAAAAAGATGTTTATAGAAAAAGGATTCACTGAAACCAGCATGAGCGACATTGCAGCGCAAGTTGGAATAAACAGACCTGGCCTACACTATTATTTCAGGACAAAGGAAAGAATGTTTCAGGCTGTGTTTGGGCAAATAGTATTGTCTTTTCTCCCTGAAATAAAGGATATTATGATACAGCAGAACGTTCCATTCGACAAACGTATAGAAAACATCATTGATGCATATTATGGAAAAATATGTAAAGAAAATCCTGATTTGCCAT
>JAUNIZ010000231.1 GCA_030523165.1 Prevotellaceae bacterium | reverse complement strand
TAGCTAAACTCTTTGACGAAGACTTTTGGGTGACACGATGACGAAGTCAGGAAAAGATTTCTTTCGTCTTGACTTTGTGTTCCGTCCTGGTGTCATAGAACAGGCTGACATCAAGGCTAATGACGGTGGTGCGCCAGTCTATACTTATATGTTCAATTATGTGGCACCTGTTCTTGACAAGATTTATCTGGCTCCTCATTGCGCTGAAATAGCTTTTGCTTTCAATAACGTATTGAAAAGCGCATCCATGACAGGGGCAACTCCTGAAGGAATAAAGCTTGGCGATGAAATGAGTGATGCATGGCTGAATTTTGCACGAACAGGAAATCCTAATTCAAGCAAATTGCCTAAATGGGATGCCTACACTGTTAATGGTGGTGCAATGATGGTTTTTGACGCTCCGCAATGTAAGGTGGTCTACAATCTTGACCGCAAACTTATGGAAACGGCAACAAAAGCGAAGCAGAAATAAGAATCTATTTTACAAATATCATTAAAGCTATAATATATGAAAAGATACTTCTTTATTATTGTAATACTGGCTTTTGTCATACCGGTTCATGCGGATAAAAACCAGAAATCGGACAATGGTTATGTGCTGATAACTCAAGAAGGAGGAAAGACTATCGGTTATTCTCCAACGTCAGGCGTCAATATTCTTACTGTTGACGGTTTTAAGTTCAAAGACTTAAATCGCAATGGTAAGCTGGATAAATATGAAGACTGGAGATTGTCTGCAAGAGAACGTGCCGAGGATTTGGCCAAGCAGCTCTCTATTGAGGAGATAGCAGGTTTGATGCTTTATAGTGCTCATCAGTCAATACCTGCCAGTGAAACAGGATTTGGTGCAGGCACATACAACGGTAAGCCTTTGTCACTAAGCGGTGCTAAAGCATCGGATATCAGCGATGCGCAACGAAAGTTCCTTGTTGAAGACAATCTCCGTCATGTTCTGATTACTTCTGTACAGTCTCCAGAGATCGCAGCTATATGGAACAATAATGTCCAGTCTTTATGCGAAGGTATTGGACATGGCATACCAGCAAACAATAGTTCTGACCCGCGACATGGCGCAACTGCCAATACGGAATATAATGCAGGTGCTGGCGGACAGATATCGTTATGGCCGGGTCAGTTGGGGCTTGCTGCAACCTTTGACCCTGAAATTGTGCGTGAGTTTGGCGAAATAGCATCTCATGAATATCGTGCGTTAGGCATTGCGACAGCATTGTCTCCACAGATAGACATAGCAAGCGAACCGCGTTGGAGCCGTGTTAACGGCACCTTTGGCGAAGATACAGATCTCGCAACAGATATGGCACGTGCTTATTGCGACGGTTTCCAGTCGAGCGAAGACAACAATGGAGGGTGGGGTATCTATAGTGTAAACGCGATGATCAAGCATTGGCCTGGAGGAGGCCCTGAAGAAGGTGGTCGTGACGCCCACTTTGATTATGGAAAATATGCCGTGTATCCAGGCAATAATTTCCAGACATTGCTTCGCCCTTTCGTGGATGGTGCATTCAAACTCAATGGTGGTACAGAAATGGCAGCAAGCGTAATGCCTTATTATACCATATCTTATGGTCAGAATGGCGGTAGTGGCAGCAATCGAGGAAATAGCTATAACAAGTTTCTGATAACTGATCTGTTGCGTGAAAAATACCATTTTGACGGCGTGGTGTGTACAGACTGGATGATAACGGCAGATGTTACAGGCGTTTCCAAGTTTGAGGGCAAGTGTTGGGGCGCAGAAAACCTAAGTGTCGCACAGCGTCATTATGAGATATTAAAGGCTGGTGTAGACCAGTTTGGAGGCAATAATGACAAAGGCCCAGTGCTTGAAGCGTTCAAGATGTGGAAGGACGAATACGGAAGCAAGTCTGCCCGTCAGCGTTTTGAACAGTCTGCTGTACGCCTTTTAGTGAACATTTTCCGTACAGGCCTATTTGAGAATCCATACCTTGACCCGTCTGTAAGCCAGAAGACAGTGGGCAATTCTGACTATATGAAGGCAGGATATGACGCACAGTTGAAAAGCATCGTAATGTTGAAGAACAAAGACAACGTGCTTCCTCTAAAGAGTAAAAGAAAAACCGTATATGTTCCACAACGTTTCATAAAGGGTGTTGCAGACTGGTGGGGAAATGTTCCTGCAGACAAGACAGTAGACCCTGTAGACATTAATATGCTGAAGAAATATTACAAGGTTACGACTAATCCTGATGAGGCAGACTTCGCAATCGTGTTTATAGAAAGCCCTGACGGAGGAACCGGCTATAGTGATGCTGACGTAAAGGCAGGCGGCAATGGCTATGTGCCTATATCATTGCAATACGGCACATATACGGCTTCTACGGCAAGAGAGACAAGTCTTGTTGGCGGTGACACTTTTGAAGATTTTGACAATCGTACATATAAAGACAAATCTGTTATAGCAAATAACACAACTGATGCAGACTTGGTAAAAGCCACTCGCCAGAAAATGGGAAGCAAACCTGTTGTCTTGTCTGTAAAATGTTTCAAGCCGTGCATATTGTCTGAGGTAGAACCATACGCTGATGCCATTGTCATTGATTTTGAAACACAGGCGCAGGCAATACTTGATATAGTAAGCGGCAAGGCAGAACCCAGTGGACTGTTGCCTATGCAGTTCCCGAAAGACATGCTTACTGTAGAATCTCAGAAAGAAGATGTTTCGAGAGACATGATTCCATACACAGATAGCGAAGGGCATTCATATGACTTTGCTTTCGGCATGAACTGGAATGGTATAATAGAAGATTCACGAGTAGAGAAATACAAATGATAGCTTTATGAGTGCTAAAGATATGTTTTATAATCACGAAATGATAGTTTTATAAAATGAAGAAGATATTATTGACAATAGCCGCATTGTTTGCTTTATCGTTTGCAGCCAATGCACAAATGACGAAAGTAAAGGTTTTAATAGACAATGACTTCTGCGGAGACCCAGACGGTCTATACGAACTTGCACAGCATGCGTTGTCTCCAACCACAGAAATTGTAGGCATAGTAGGAGGGCATCTGAGTGAGAATGCCGGGTTTACAAACAGAAAAGACCAGGCTACAGAGTCAGTTGAAAAGGCAAATGCCTTGCTTGACGTAATGGGACTTAAGGGGAAATACAAAGTTGTAGCAGGAGCTGAAACAGGCATGACTTCTTCCGACAAGCCTATAGATTCGGAAGGAGCGCGCCTAATAATAAGCGAAGCTAAGAAATGCTCGCCTGAAAAGCCTCTGTATGTAACGTGTGGCGCAGCCCTTACCAATGTTGCAAGCGCACTGCTGATTGACCCTTCTATCAGCAAGAACATAGTTATCGTGTGGATAGGTGGACAGGAATACAGCTTCGGTGCTGTTCCTCCTCCTGGATATTCTGCAGTAGAGTATAATCTTAACCTTAGCATTCCTGCAGGCCAGGTAGTATTCAACAAGAGCGACGTGATGATCTGGCAGATACCAAGAGACGTTTATCGCCAGTGTCTATACAGTACAGCGGAGATGCATGCCTACATAAAGCCTTACGGAAAACTTGGCGCTCTGCTCAGCGATGCCATTGACAATGTGATGAAGACATGCGAAGGCTTCAATATAGCAATGGGTGAAGTCTACATCTTGGGCGATTCTCCGCTTGTTCTTCTTACATCTCTGCAAAGCGGTTTTGAAGCAGACCCGTGCAGCAGCAAGTGGGTTCAGACTCCTTGTCCGCTAATAGACAACAACGGAGCATATCAGCCAAACCCGACAGGACGCATCATAAGAGTCTACACACAGATAGACACGCGCCTGATGTTCAGGGATCTTGAGGCAAGACTGCAACTGGCTTCCGGTAAATAAGCGTATTAAGGTGATAGCTTAAACTTATGTGATATGTCAATAATCACATAAGGCACTTGACTATATAATTGAGGTATTAATCCTATAGCTTTCTTTCTACAATACTTGTTTGCAAAGGAAACTATAGGATTAATGCTCTTTATGAAAACGGGAACCTTAAATTTTACCCCCCCGATTTTACTTTTATTAACATCGTCATACATTTTTGCTACAGTTTCCGCAAAGTTCTTTTCTGGTATACATGCGTTATGTCGAATGCGCAGACGATAGTTATAAATGGTCTGAGGCGAGTAGTGAAGGAAATCGGCTATAGTAACACTGTCGGTTATTCCTATGCTCACGAGTGCATATATGCGTAGCTCTGGTGTAAGTGTAGAAGGTGTAGGAACAATGCGGCACTCTGGTTTCAACAGCGAATTGAAACGGTTTATGAAGTCTGGATGAGACGAAATGAAAGCTTTGTCAAACTGCGCGTAGAACTCTTGAAGATACTTTTCCGTAGCGCTTACCGATGAAAGTTCCTTGCGCGCCTTGTCTATCTTGCCTGCAGTAATAAGGTTGAATACTGACTTCTTGTAGTTCTCCACGTCAGTAATATAGCGTGAAGCGAGCCTGTAGACGTCAATAAAACTTTTGTTTCTGTATTTCAGTTCGTTTTCAAGAAGCATATTGCTTTCCTTCAGTTCTTCTCTTATTGTCTCTTCACTTATAATCTTCTTCTGCAGCGACTCGCCCATGTCGCGCAGCTTGTCGTTGATAATAGTCAGCCTATGACTCTTTTTTATCAGCAAATACAGCATAAACGCTATGAATACGAGCGATATTGCAAGAAGTCCGATTGCTACTGTCATGGTTCGTTCCTTGCTTTGCAGCTTGTCTTCATAAGCCTTTGTTATTGTAGCGTTTGCCATAACCACATCAAGACTGCGCCCTTTGTCGCCATACGCCTTCGTGTTTTCCGTACACGCCATTGCATATTCCGCGGCACGCTTGCTTGACTTGTCAAGGAAGGGG
>JAUNIZ010000018.1 GCA_030523165.1 Prevotellaceae bacterium | reverse complement strand
CGGCAAAATATTCAAGCAAGCTTGATATGTTTGCGCTCGATTTGCATTATCTTTGGATAAGATAAGCGGCATCTCGGCAAAATATTCAAGCAAGCTTGATCTTTTGCGCTCGATTTGCATTATCTTTAGATAAGATAAGCGGCATCTCGGCAAAATATTCAAGCAAGCTTGATATGTTTGCGCTCGATTTGCATTATCTTTGCAGAAGAAAACAAACAAGAACATTATGACACCTAAAGAAATCAGAAACGAAAGACTGGCGGAAAAGATGATAAAGAACATGAAACGCCGTCACTTTGAAGCATTCTATTGCCCGACAGCAGCAGAAGCAATAGAGAAAATATCAGCATTGATACCTGACGGAAGCAGCGTAACATGGGGAGGTTCTATGACTATCAGGGATATGGGACTTACAAAAGCACTGCATGAACGAAACTTGAAGGTACTCGACCGCGATGAAGCAAAAGACAGAGAGGAAGCACAAAAGATATATAGAGAGGCTTTCTTCTGCGACTACTACCTGTCAAGCGTTAACGCAATAAGCGAAGACGGAGTGATAGTGAACATTGACGGCAACGGAAATAGAGTGGCAGCAATAACCTTCGGACCGAAATACGTTATTTTCGTAGTAGGACTAAACAAGGTTGCACAAGACGTAGACAGCGCACTGGCAAGAGCCAGAAGTACGGCAAGCCCTATCAACGCCGCACGTTTCGATATAAAGACACCGTGTCAGATAGACGGTACATGCCACAACTGCAACTCTCCTGAAAGCATCTGCAACTACGTCCACTTCTTAAGAAACGCACGACCAGGAAAATATACCGTGGTTCTCATAGGCGAGGACTTGGGATACTAAGACTATAGAAGAGTCAACTATCGCTTTATTTTTGGTCTTCTCATTTTTATTCCGTATCTTTGCACGTTCAAAACAATAACGAATGATAGTTTGTATAGCAGAGAAACCGAGCGTGGCAAAGGATATAGCCAGAATACTGGGAGCCACAAGCCAACGCGACGGATACATGGAAGGCAACGGATATCAGGTGACTTGGACCTTCGGTCACTTGTGTACGCTTAAAGAGCCTGATGACTATACTCCAATGTGGAAACGCTGGAGTCTGGGTTCGTTGCCTATGCTTCCGCAACGATTCGGCATAAAACTTATAGACGACAAAGGCATACAAAAACAGTTCGGAGTTATTGAACAGCTCATGCAGAAGGCGGACAGCATAATAAACTGCGGTGATGCCGGGCAGGAGGGAGAGCTTATACAACGCTGGGTGATGCAAAAGGCACAGGCAAAATGCCCGGTGCAAAGGCTATGGATTTCGTCAATGACTGACGAAGCCATACGTGACGGCTTCAACGCACTGAAAGACCAGAAAGAATACCAGCCTTTATATCTCGCAGGACTAAGCCGCGCGATAGGCGACTGGATTCTCGGCATGAATGCCACACGCCTTTATACCCTTAAATACGGACAGAACAGGCAGGTGCTTTCGATAGGCAGGGTGCAGACACCTACCCTTGCGCTGATAGTAAACCGCCAGAAAGAGATAGACAACTTCAAGCCGGAACCATTTTGGGTGCTTTCCACAATATACAGAGACACCCTTTTCACTGCAACATCGGGAAAGTTCACAAGCAAGGAAGAAGGCGAAAAGTCGTTCTCAAAGATTGCCGACAAGCCTTTCACAATAACAAGCGTACAGAAAAAGCCTGGCAGAGAAGCACCGCCACACCTTTACGACCTGACATCACTGCAGGTTGACTGCAACAAGAAATTCGCGATGAGCGCAGAACTGACGCTCAACACGATACAATCACTGTACGAAAAGAAACTTACTACATATCCGCGTGTTGACACCCAATACCTTAGTGACGACATCTATCCTAAATGCCCGACAATACTTAAAGGTCTTCGGGGCTATGAGACATTGACTCTGCCGTTGGCAAACATAAAGCTGCCAAAAAGCAAAAAGGTATTCGACACGTCGAAGGTAACTGACCACCACGCTATAATACCTACGGGATATCCTGCGTCGAACCTTACAGACATGGAGTGTCATGTATATGACCTCGTGGCAAGACGATTCATAAGCGTATTCTATCCTGACTGCAAATTCTCAACAACAACAGTTTTGGGAAATGTCGATGATGTGGAATTCAAGGTAAGCGGAAAGCAGATAACGGAACCGGGATGGCGTGTGGTCTACGGCAAGGACAAGCCACAGACGCCAGCAGCTACTGCCGAGACAGGTAACACACAGACAGGCGACGAGCAAAAGCCTTCTGACGAAGAGCGTACACTGCCAGCTTTCGTTAAGGGAGAAAGCGGACCTCATACTCCTACATTGAGCGAGAAATGGACAACACCGCCTAAATTCTACACCGAAGCTACACTGCTAAGAGCAATGGAAACGGCAGGAAAGTTCGTTGAAGACGAGGAACTGCGTGCTGCAATGAAGGAAAACGGCATAGGCAGACCTTCTTCAAGGGCAAACATAATAGAAACGCTGTTCAAAAGACGATACATACAGCGCCAAAGAACAAACATAATAGCAACGCCTACAGGCATAGAACTAATTGATACCATTAAGGAAGAACTGCTGAAAAGCTGTGAACTGACTGGTATATGGGAAAAGAAACTCCGCGACATAGAGCATCAGAAATATGACGCAGGACAGTTCATTACAGAACTTAAAGAGCAGATCAGCAATATTGTAAACGATGTTCTGGCTGACAACAGCAACAGACATGTCACCGTACTTACAGACGAGGACATGAAGAAAAAGGTTTCAAGACCACGGAAAAAGGCTGAACCGAAGCAAAAGACAGAACAGATACAGAAGGCAGACACTGCAAAGGAAAACGCCAAGCCTCAACCTACGGCAGAAGCCAACACATCTGCACAGCTTTCAGCAGATGACTCTATAATTGGAAACATTTGTCCGCTATGCGGAAAAGGCCATATAATAAAAGGTAAAACAGCCTACGGATGCGACCAATGGAAAGAAGGCTGCACATTCAGACTACCCTTTAAACAATAAATAACAGAAATCTCTGTTATATAGAATATAACTCATTTTTGATGAAATACAGAGTTTCTATATTTACAATACTATCTACAATGGTGCTTCTCATGGCTTCATGCAGCGCAGAACGCTACGTGAAACGGGGTGAGAAGTATCTTGCTATTGGCGAATACTATGACGCAGCTTCGGAGTTCAAGACAGCATACAGCAAGACTCCTGCCAAGGAAAGGGACAAGAGAGGAGAACGCGCTCTGAAACTGGCACAATGCTATGACAGGATTAACTCAAACCAAAAGGCACTGGCAGCTTACAGAAATGCCATAAGATACAACAAAGCCACAATAGAGACACACCTTAGTTTCGCACAGGCACTGATGAAGAACAACAGCTACAAGGAAGCCGCAAAGGAGTTTCAGATTGTGCTTGACTCTCTGCCAGACAACGAACTGGCAAAAACAGGACTGCTATCAGCACAGACAGCACAAGAAGAGAAGAAACTGGAGTCGAGCTATATAGTAAAGAAGATGGATATATTCAACTCCAGAAGGGCTGACTATTCGCCGATGCTGTTCGGAGACGACTATGACCAGCTGTTCTTCACGTCTACACGAAACGATGCCGAAGGCGATGAACTCAGTGGAATAACAGGTACCAAGGCTGGAGACATTTTCGTGTCGCAGAAAGACGACAAAGGCAAATGGGGCAAGCCTGAAACAATCACATCAGGACTAAACACAGAGTATGACGAAGGAGCCTGTTGCTTCACGCCAGACCAAAGCGAGATGTACCTTACACAATGCACAACAGACCCAAGCTATCCGAGATACGCAACTATAGTGACATCAAAACGTGCAGATGCAGCATGGGGAAAGGCGACAACACTGGAAATAAGCCGTGACACGCTGTCAAGCTATGCGCATCCAGCCGTATCTCCCGACGGACAATGGCTATACTTTGTGTCTGACATGCCTGGAGGTAAGGGCGGACTTGACATCTGGAGAGTAAGAATTACAGCCGCAGGACTTGGCGGAGCAGAGAATCTTGGCGAACCAGTAAACACACCAGGCGACGAGATGTTTCCTACATTCCGCCCTAACGGTGACCTCTATTTCTCTTCTAACGGACACAAAGGTTTCGGTGGGCTGGACATTTACATTGCAAAGGTAGACAAAGCGACAAGGAGATTCAAGCTTGAGCATCCCGGTTATCCGCTCAACTCACAAGGCGATGACTTTGGAATGACATTCGAAGGATTGCACAACCGCGGATTTTTCTCATCTAACCGTGGAGACGGACGCGGATGGGACCATATATATAGCTTCGAGAAACCAGAAATACTACAGACCGTCAAGGGATGGGTGTATGAAATGGACGGCTACGAACTGCCTTCAGCACAAGTATATATGGTAGGCAATGACGGAACAAACCTTAAACTGAGCGTTAAAGGCGACGGCTCGTTTACGAAAGAAATAAATCCTAACGTAGACTATATATTCCTGGCAACATGCAAGGGATTCCTGAACCATAAGGAAGAACTGAAAGTAAAGCCAGCAAGCCAGTCGGAAGAATATGTCCTGCAGTTCCCGTTGGCATCAATACGTGTGCCTGTGCTGATAGACAACATCTTCTTCGACTTCGACAAATATGTTCTGCGTGACGAATCAAAGACCTCGCTCGATGAACTTGTGAAACTTCTGAACGAGAATCCTAACGTAACGATAGAACTTAGCGCACACTGCGACTATAAAGGAAGTGCGGAATACAACAAGACTCTTTCGCAAAGACGTGCAGAGGCGGTAGTAAACTATCTTATAGAAAAAGGTATCGCAAAAGACCGTCTGTCACCTGTGGGATATGGTAAAGAGAAGCCAAAGACTATACGCAAGAAACTGACGGAGAAGTACAACTGGCTGAAAGAAAACGATGTGCTGACAGAGGAGTTCATAAAGAAACTTGACGAGGAAAAGCAAGAGATATGCAACCAACTTAATCGAAGAACAGAGTTTATCGTGCTACGTACAACATACGGAATGTTTGACGAGAAAGGAAATCTGAAGGTACAGCCAAAGCCTGCGACACAATTGACGACTACAAACGATGACGACGGATTCGTAATAGATATTGAATAACGCAAGAAAAGTGTACAGAAAAAGCCAAAGGACTACAGTACACTTTTCCTGTTTTCAAGCATAAAGAACATAAAGCCGCCAACAACAATAAATATTATTATTGCAGCAACAGGCACCAACGGATTGTGATAAACGAAATCGGTGGTCATGAAATCATTGAACAGACCTTTAAGGCAGCCTGCAACAAACTTGAAAGCATCGGTCAATATCAAGAAAATCACTCCAATAATGAAGCAAACCATAGTCCAGATGCGGTTCAGACGAGCCGCACGTTCTGGCAAGCTACGCATTACACGACGCGAGAAGCCATTGTCGGCTATCTCTATACGGTTCTCATAGAAGAACCTTTTTACTAGCATATCGTCTCTATTATCTGTCATATCCATTTTCCTTTAGATACATTGCAAGTTTTTTCTTTCCTCTGGAAAGGTGCGACTTTACCGTTCCTGCGGCAAGACCTGTTATCTCAGATATCTTTTCTATCTGCAGACCGTCTATCAACTGAAGCGTTACACAAAGTCGCTCTTCCTCTTTCAGAAGTCTCAATCCTTCATATATGTCAATCTTCAAGCCGCTGTCAGTGACAGAGTCGCTACGTTTCCTAATTTCAGAAGTATCAACGTCGTAAGTCAGACGATGACTTCTGGTATAGTCATACAGCACATTATATGCTATGCGATAGAGCCATGTGGAGAAGCCCGACAAGCCTCTGAACTGCGACAGGCTGGTGTACGCCTTGATAAACGTATCCTGTGCAAGGTCATCGCTCAGCTGAGCGTCACCCAAAGTCTGATGAAGGAAGAATCTCCTTATCGGTGACTGATATTTCTTGACAAGCGAATCGAAAGCCCGCTTATTGCGAAACATCACCACTTGGGTAACCAATGCCATATCGCTAAACTTATCCACTGGTATCTGTATATGAAATTATAACTGTTTCAGTTAAGCAAAAAGAACTATAGTCTACAGGTTTTTATTATCGTCTGAAGACTCGTCCTTCAGGTCATCAACATAATCCGTCTCTTCTTCCTTACGTTTCTTATCTGCCGAAGTGCGGGCAATGACAGCCTGACCGACACCATAGAAGGCAACAAGGGCACCTATACCAATACCTAAATCCATTTCTATGAACGCAAACATCACCATAAGTCCGATACCAATAGCAATGTTCTTTATGCCCTTCTGCCAGATTACTTCATTGCTTTCCAGTTTCTTGCGTAACAGATCCTGCGGTATCGGCTGACCGCTTTCAACGGCTTTTTCCACAATTTTATACTCTCTGTTCTTGCGTCTTGAAATAAGATATAATACCAATCCTACAAAAAGAAAAGGTGAAAGAACTATCAGCAGGCACATTACTGTAGCCAATATTGCTATCAACACACCAGATATTCCTAGTGTTCCTAAATAGCCAAAAAGAGTAAACGGGTCATTGATACTTTCAAAAGCATGCTTATTGACTGTGAACGTTACATTCTCATCTTCATCATAGGCATCGGAATCATTCACTGCAGTATTATTCACTGTATCGGAATATGCCTCTATTCCTCCTGTATCAGGCGCTGTAGCAGTCTGAACAACTTTTGGATTATGACGATGAAGCGTGTTTTGTGCCATCATTGCCGGACTTAAAGCCAGCGCCATTACTAATGCTAGAAATATCTTCTTCATATCTTGTTTTATTTGTTTTCTGATTGTTAGACGTAAGTAAAGGTAAAAAGGTTGCAAAAATAATTCATAATTGATTCAACGCGCAACCAATTATGAATTAGAAACTATGAATTATGAATTAGAAATAATCGCTTCCCGACATTTCTCCATAAGCCATTTCGGGGTACTGGTAGCTCCACATATACCTATTGTAGATACACCTTGCATCCACGAACGTTCTATCTCTTCAGGGCCTTCAATAAGATAGCTATTAGGATTGACGCTCTTGCATTCATTGAAAAGCACTTTACCATTACTGCTCTTTCTTCCGCATACAAAAAGGATAAGGTCATGCTTACGTGCAAAGGCGCTTATATTAGGCATACGGTTAGCTACCTGACGACAAATAGTATCGAAACTCTTGAATGTAGCTTCTGGCGAAATATGTTTCTGTATATATTCTATAATACGATGAAACTCATCGAGCGACTTAGTTGTCTGTGAATAAAGATATATATCACGGTTGAAGTCAAGCATCTTGGCATCTTCTATATTGGCGATAACTATTGCACGGCTATTCGTTTGTCCTACAAGTCCAAGAACTTCCGCATGGCCCGGCTTGCCAAAGATAACTATCTGCGCATCTGGACGGCTGTCAAACTGACGCTTTATCCTACGCTGCAACTGTAACACTACGGGACATGTGGCATCAATAATCTCAATGCCGTTCTTACGTGCCAGTTCGTATGTCTCTGGAGGTTCGCCATGCGCTCTAAGCAGAACCTTCACATTGTGCAGGTTACGCATGTCATCATGGTTTATCGTAATAAGTCCCATGTTGCGCAAACGCTCACACTCCATTCCGTTATGCACAATATCGCCAAGACAATATAATGTAGAGCCGGCAGCAAGTTCCTCTTCTGCCTTGCTTATAGCTGTCGTTACACCGAAACAAAAACCGCTTCCACTGTCTATTTCTATCTGAACCATTGTTAACTATTTATTTTTGGAAGTTAAAGAAGTTAAGGGAGTTATCGCTCGTTATACTCGCTAAGGAGTTAAAGACAATAGCCTCATAAAGGTTTGAAAGCTATTACTGTGATAAGAATCCACAAAACTATTGTCTTTAACTCCTCAAGAGCCGAAGGCTCTAACTCCTTTAACTTCTTTAACTCCCTAATAATTATATTCCTTTAAAATAAATATCCAGCAAATCCTTTGCTGCCATGAAACTGGTTTTCTCACCGTTCAGTACTGTCCGTTCTGAATCCAGAAGATGCTGCTGAATAAGCTGATTATTATAGAAGTTATTACGAAGCTGTTCGTTTATTGTCTCATACATCCAGTATTTGCTCTGCTCATTACGGCGATAGTCAAAATAGCCATTGTCCTTGACAAAGCTGATGTACTCATACACCATATCCCATATTTCCTTAATGCCTAGTCCATAGAAACCGCTATAGCAAAGAACCTTTGGAGTCCAGCCACTATCCGGCTTCGGGAAGAAATGCAAGGCATTGCGGAAACTTGTTGCAGCAAGATGACACTTGTCTACATTCTCGCCGTCACACTTATTTATGACTATGCCATCGGAAATCTCCATTATTCCTCGCTTGATTCCCTGTAGCTCATCACCTGTGCCAGCCAACTGGATAAGAAGGAAAAAGTCTACCATAGAATGGCATGCAGTTTCGCTCTGCCCTACTCCAACGGTCTCAACGAATATCTTGTCATATCCAGCTGCCTCACACAGGATAATAGTCTCACGAGTCTTGCGTGCAACACCTCCCAATGAACCGGCTGTAGGACTAGGACGTATAAAGGCATCCTCTCTTGTTGCCAGTTTCTCCATGCGGGTCTTGTCGCCAAGAATACTTCCTTTAGAACGTTCAGAACTTGGGTCTATAGCAAGCACCGCAAGTTTTCCTCCTGTGCGGTCAAGCACATGAACACCAAACTGGTCTATAGACGTACTCTTGCCAGCTCCAGGCACACCGCTTATACCTATGCGAATAGAGTTGCCGCTATTGGGAAGGCATTTCTCAATTACCTCCTGCGCCTTTGCCTGATGGTCGGGCTTTACACTTTCAACCAATGTCACAGCCTGGCTAAGCACAGTAACATCACCCTTTATGATACCTTCAACCATATCGGCAGCAGACAGTTCACGACGCTTGAAACGTCCACGCTTGAGATAAGGGTTTATAATGGAAGGCTGTTCTACACCCGAATTGACGGTCAAGCCTTTATACTCTGCATTGTTTTCTGGATGTTCCATAACAATATTATTTCACGTTAACGTTAATGACTACCTTTGCATGGTTAGGGTCGTTGGTTATCATAAGCACACGCGGTTTGCTTCGTGCGTTCTTCAACTGCTTCTTATATGCCGTAATCTTAAGCTTTGCCGACTCGCCAGGCTGGAGTCTTGTCTTGTTAAGACGCACCTTCAGACCAGAAGTGAACATCTGCATAGAACTGATGTCAAGACGGCTCTTGCCTACATTCTCTATTATTATAGTACCGTTCTTGTCTTGTTTCTCCCCAAACGAGCCTAAGTCAAGAGACTCTGCAGAGAGTTTCATCTCAGGAGCATTGACCTTCTGTGTCTCGGACATATTCTTGAAATCAGGCAACAGAACAGCAGAAACGATTATTTCCTTGTCTTCGCTTACCTTGTCGCCAGGGAACATTCCCATATAAACAGACGACTGTGTAAGTCCGTAGTTACGCAGTTTCTCCGAGTTAAGCGTTATGGTAGCCGTTCCCGAACGTCCTGGAGCGATTGTCGTTGGCGATACGTTTGCTGTAAGATATGACGGCAAATGCATGATTACTGGACTGATATTCGTGCTTCCGCTATTGAAGATATGTATCTTCTCAACAGGCTTGTCACCGAGATTGACATCATCGAACTCAATAACGTTCTTGTCTGTACGTACACCTGCTATAGTGAAATCATAATTGCCAATAAAATCAACTACCTCTTCAACAACAACTCCACGCATCTTAAGATAGAAAGGTTCATCGGAAGCATTGCTGAATATAGCAACCTCTTTTTCAAAGTGTCCTAACTGACGGGCATCGTATGTAACGTTTATAGAGAAGCTGTCGCCTTTGGCTATTAGGCCTTTAGGATAGTCTGCCTCTGTGCATCCGCAACTTGTACGCACACTGTTTATCTGCAAGTCATTGCCTCTGTTACGCAAATCGAACTTCACGGTAACAGGCTGGTCATATTGCACACTGCCACAGTCGATTACTTCATTAGTGGCTGTTATACGCTGTGCTGATACTTTCAGAAATGTAACAGCAAGCAACGCAGTAAGTATAATCTTTCTTTTCATAATTTCCTTTATTTAACTTCGATAGTCTGAGAAGCGGTATGGGCTGTATATTCTGGAGAATATGCACACTGCACAGAGCATGTTCCTGTTTCGTATCTGCCTGTCCTGTCAATGTAATATTCCGTTTCTATAACATGTGTACCCTTGCTCATCATATTGAAATAATAGTTTGTAGTATAGTCTTTAGGAGTGCAATAGTAGCCCCACTTATATCCGCTAAGCTGGTTGACAGGCTCCATACATGCCGCACGCTTGTCGCTTATCTGCACAAAGTCGTAGTCACGCTCTGCCTTGATTGTGATTCTCACCTTCACCCTGTCACCGGTAGCATATACAGAACGGCTCTTTCCGTCTGCAGGTATTATCTCTCTTGTAACGGTGAAGCCAGAAGATGAAGCCTCAACATCAGCGACATTCTGAAGCGACTGTGCATAAACCGCACCCCAAGACGTACCTTCTGAAGTCTTCGTTGCGGTAAATGTCTTCGCTTTATCTGCATTGACTGTGGTCTTCACGTAACCTATTCCTGCAGTAGATGCAGGGAGCGACAATGTCTTGCCGTTAACGGCAAGTGATGTTTCCTCCTGTTCTGCAAGAATAGAAGTGTTGTTGTTCAGGAACGCATAAACGGCATTTGCACTATTGATAGGTGTATCCCATATCTGTGTACGTTTCTCCTGAAGCAACCATCGTTTCATATCGTCTATTACAGAAGCATAGCCTTCAGGGTCAACGAGAGTCATTGCTTCTATTGCAGCCACCTGTGTAGGTATGCGGTAGTCTATCCATGAATATCCTGCACGAGGACTATCATAGTAGCGCCCCATCTCTTCTGTAGATACGGTATACTCATCAAGACTCTTCAGATACTCCAACGCAAGCTGGCGTTCACCTCTCTGTGCAAGTACAACAGCCATCAAAGCCTTTGAGTAAAGACTGGTGTTCTTTTTCTGTTTCTTCATGAACTCCATAAGATATTCTGCAGCACTCTCCTCTTCTTTAGAAAGTTTTCTACCGTCAAGTGCAGTTATATATAGATATTGCAATGCGTAATATGTACTTATATAATAAGGTGTACCTTCCTTTTCTGCTTTCTTGAACTCATTAACCTCTTCTATCGCCTTGTTGCCGAGATAGTTCATTGACTTGTCTATAAGACTCTTCGTTGCTGCCTGTGTTCCTGCAAGCTTGTTTAGACGCACAAGAAGTTCTATTACTGTTGACGTAAGGCGTGGAGAACCATCCATTCCACTCCACCAGCTCCATGATCCATCTGCGTTCTGTAGTGTAATCATGCTGTTCAGAACAGATGAAATCTTTGTCTGCAAAGCTGATTTATCGAAATAGTTGGCAAGACTGCGCTTCTGTTCTGCTTCTTTCTCTGCTGCTGCAACCCACGGTGTTTCTTCAAGCACGAGATTCTTTAGATCCTGGTTCTTCTCAAGGTTGCTCATAAGAGTGTTATCGCCGTCATTGGTTTCGTTCTTCCACTGCTCGAACACAGTATTTATCTCAGGCGACTGGTTCATTATGTATGAGCTAAGACTGTTTGCATAGTACGCTGTCGCAAGACTTATAACGTTATTGCTGCGCACCGTTCCTATGTATGGCAATGTCTGAACCATCAGCCATGCCGGATTATTTGTATATTCAACGGTCAGTCTGTTGTCCTTTCCAGTTGCAGAGAACATGTTCTTCAGGTCTATAGTCTTAACACCAGGTCCATTCTGTGTAAATGGAACAGTGTTCAATACCATTTCCTTGTCCGAAAGCACTGGCAGATAATGCTGTTCGCCATCGCTGAAGTCTTTTCCTGTGGCAATAATCTTGCATACAAGCAAAGAATATTCGTCAGACGGGCTATAGTCAAACGATACTGCACCCGTTCCGTTTGCATCTACAACAAACGGTTTCTTAATGCTTAGCACTTCCTTTTCCGTTTCTGGGTCTACCAGTATCATTGTTGCAGTGCCCTTAACCTGCTTGTCGGAGGTATTCATGACCTTTGCGACAATAGAAGTCAGGTCGCCTACACGCACGAAACGAGGCATGTTAGGCTGAATCATTATCGTCTTCTTCGCCACAGCCTCATCAGTAATGATGCCGTTGCGCATATCCTTGTCGTGAGCCAAGCCTATGAAATTCCATGTTGTTATGCTTTCAGGCAAAGTGAACTTGATATTTACGTTGCCTTTTTCATCTGTCTGAAGCACAGGATAGAAGAACGCAGTTTCATCAAGGTTCTCACGTAACTGCACTCCTGCTGTAGACTTTGATTCGCTTTCGCTTGCATTTATTTCTGCTGAAAGATTATTTGACACATTGACACTTTCCTGAAGAGCATCAGTATCAGCTGTTACAGCCATTGATTCCAAAGAAGCAGTCTTTGCCATTGCCTTATATAAAGGTGCTCCATTCAGTCTGGTAACGGTTCCTATAGAATAAAAATTGATGTCATAATCCATGCGGTTATAGTTCAGTCCTACAACGTCAAATGTCTTGTAAGGCATAGCATTACCGCAACTGAACATGCCATAATTACCTTTATTCCAACGAGCATAAGGCATGTTTTCAACGAGGTTAAGGCCTATATTCCAACTGAACGGCACTATTTGGTCAAGCGAACCGTCATATAGAGTAGCCATAAGCTGTGCATCTGCAGGTGAGCCGTCAGGCTTTTTAATGTTGAGAGTCCATTCTTCTTTCTGGCCAGGCACAAGACGATCGCGGAATGTAGTCCATTCAAGCTTCAGTTCCTTGCTTGGCATAGGCTGCTTTATTGTTGCAGAATGAGAGTATAGCTTGCCGTCTCTCACCCATGCGATATTAAGCAACAGGCCTGCGCCGAATTCCTTTTCATACGTTATCTTTCGTGTATACACATGATTGCTGATATCTTCAGAACCGCTTGCAATTACATTCTTGCCTGAAACAACGGTGTACATCACATGTGTATTCTCGTCTGACGAGCCTATCTGTATATAAACAGGTCTGCCGTCTTCAGGAAAACGCTTGTCAGAAACATAGAACCAGTCACTCGTCTTTATGCATGGCGTAGTGTCTTCCATAGTGAACACTATGAAATCCTGCTTTATTGTGTCGTTCTCGCATACGGCAAAAAGAGTGTGTTTGCCCGATTTCAGCAATGACGGGGTATTCCATTCTATCTCGAAAGACTGGTTTGCCTTTGCCGTATAAGCATTCGAAGGAACGTCTATATAGTAGTTTACCGTTGCGTCAATATTGTTTCCGGCAAAGTTTTTGAGGTTAAAGCGCATTGTCTTCAAACTATCACGCACCGTCTTTTCAGGTAAGTCGCAACTGAAAGCCGTCGGTTTGTTGCCTAAAGGAAGACGAAGTTCGCCTGTTCTTGTCTCTCCACTTTGGTCTGTAATCTCTACATCTGCTACAATAGTATAGAATCTTGGCATACGATTGAAGCTATATTCGTCTATACCTGAAGCGCTGTCCCATTCAGGGAGAAGCATCGGCATCTCTACCTTAAAGGCTCCATCAGCATCTGTAACGGATGTTCCTTCAAACAAAAGATTATCGTTATTGTCGTCTATAATGTATACTGAGCTATAGTAACGCCACCAGAAAGACTTCTCCCGCTTCACCTCATACTTCACCTTTGCGCCCTGAACAGGAACGTCAGCGTATGTCTTGGCATAGCCCGTAACCACGATTGTATCTCCATTATGATACTTCTGGTTTACGTCAGGAAGTTCTACCTTAAACGTTGGACGCTTGTATTCTTCTACACGGAACCTTTCATAGCCCGACACTTTACCGCTTGCCCTTATAGAGAATCTTCCAGTAAGACCGTTGTCAGGCAAGGTAAAGTCGGCATAAGCCGTACCATAGGCGTCTGTAGTTACTTCCTTCTTCGTTACCGTCTTGCTGTTCGCGTCTCTCAGTTCAAGCGTAAATGTCCTGCCTTCAGCGGCTTTTGTCTCTATTCCCTTGCGCTCATGCACTATTGCCGACACATGAACTGTCTGACCTGGGCGATAGATTGCACGGTCAGTAAACAGATTAAGAATATCGTCGCTTTCGTTATTCGCGTAATAAGAGAAACTATTATATGCAGAAAGCACAGGGCATGCATTGTCTGTATCGGTATAAGGGCGAACGCTGACGATAGATTTCTTGCCCTTAGAGAATACCGTTTCGCCATTGTCATCGCACATGTAGGTCTTTGTTCCTGCATTTCTGAACTCCACAACAAGGCTTACGTTCTTTATAGGCTGGCCTGTTCTTGCACTTACCACTGCCATTCTCATGCTGTCGTTAGGCAGAGCCTGATGAACAACGAACATGTCTGTAACATGCAAAAGGCGATATGATGACTCTATCTTCTTGTTGTCTGTTGATATTTCAACAAGATAAACGCCTGTAAGCATGCTGTCAAGAATCACACTGTCCTTTATTTCGCTATAGTCAGGCTGGCCAAGATATATCTTTACATACTTCTTTGTTGTTCCTGAAATAATCTTTCCCTTTATTTTCGCTACGGCATCAGCCGACATATCGAACTCAACATCACCGTCAACGTCAAGCTTTGACACCTTTACGGAAAGCGTATTGATGTTTCTTACAAGTAGGTTCAAGGTCGCAGGTGTTTCAGGTGCTATGACATTATTGTCGAGAGACGCATTGTATTTAGGGTTTGTCAGTTCCTTGAGAGCGTTTCTAAGCACATGCATACGAGGCCATTCGCCCCAGTTTCCCAATGCCCAGTTGATATAAGACACACGGCTGTCTACCTTTACATCCTTGCATTTCGACATGAATTCATATCGTGCGATAGCCGCTTCACCGCAGACTTTAAGGTCTGAATAAAGGTTTATCAGCGAATCAAGCGATACGATATAGCGCGATTTCTTCAGAGATGTAAGATACATCTGACCGTTCTGCGTGCTCTTTTGCTTCAACAGTTCCAAGCCAGTCAATAGGGCTGCTGAACGGTTTGTTGACGTTTTATAATAGTCATGAAGCGTCTGATAGTCTTCTGCTGCATATCCTAAAAGACTCAGAAGGTCGTTTGTGAAATACTTGCTGTCATTTCCCTTTACGACAAACGGCTCATAATCGAGTGCTTTACATTCTGAAAGAAACGCAGGATCAGCCAAAGCCTTCTTGAAGAACTCTGCCGACTTTGTCTTGTAGTCTTCTGTTCCAAGAACATTATCCCTATATACATCACCAAGTACCGTATAATATACGGCAGCCAAAGCCTTGTCTTTTGTTTCAAGACTCTTTGCCTTTTCTTCAAGCTTTACTATTGCTGGCGCTAGAGAATCGCGCGATATCGAGCCGTTGACAGACACTATCTTTATTTCAGCCTTAAGCAACTGACCATAGTCCTCATCGACAGTAGCCTTGTCTACTATCTTCTTAAGGCATTCAATCTGTGTCTTTGGCAGGTCTTTATCCTCTGCTTCTTCCACGCTTTTCCACATCTGTTTGTAGCTATCTGCAAACACCATGGAAGGCAAAGCCATCAGGACTGAAAGCAATATATATAATATTCTTTTCATCTTTCCACGTATTTAGGTTATGGTTTAATGTATTTGCTCCACATTATTATAAACGTTTAAAGGAGCATTTATTTGCAAAGGTAAATAATTAATCGATGTAAACAAAATGAATAGCTTAATTTTATTTTTATATAACGGTCAATAATGAAATATAAAGCATAGTTTTATACATGAAAAACCTATGCTTTCGTTATTGGAAAACATAGGTTTATCACAATCAATGGATATTTAAAATTTATTTCTTTGGCTCGTATGTGAAATAGAGCACCATATATCCGTCAGCCTCAAGCGTGAAGATATTGTCTGAAGGCTCGTTCAATGTGCCTTGCCACCAGCTAGTATATGCGTATGTATCCCAGTCAAGTCCCTTGCTTACAATCTTCTTGCAAGAGAAATTGAAGATGCTTACCTGCTGCCGGGAGAAGGTTTCAAAGGTATTTGTTCCACAAGCAGGAACAAAATAGCCATAGTCGGTTAGCATTACTGGCATGATGTCAAAGTCGCGAAGATAGCGTTCCATAAGACTAACGTTGCCTATCGTATGGTCTTCGCGTCGCCCTGTCGCTCCGAGATATGCTATATTGCGAAAGCCTTTTGACACGCAGAAACGTGTGGATTTGGTCAAATCGTTGTCTTCCTGTTCATCGTAGATATGCAGAATATCCTTGTAACGTTCCTTCAACTCTTCCGGAAGCGAATCGCCGTCGCCCACTATGGCATCGGGAATGATACCTCTTTCGATAAGATTTACGGCAGCCCCGTCACAACAGCATATATAGCTGGCGTTGTGAAGTATGCCTAACGGCAATTCATTGACAGGGAAATCACCGTCGCCAAGTATTACGGCATCGGGCTTGTATTCTTTCGTTATCAGGTTATAATGCATGTTTTCTATGAGTTTTCAGGCTTTCAGCGTTGATTCTGCCAGCATCATTTTCTTCCATTTAAAATATCCCATTACGGCTATTACGACATAAAGAGCGTAAAGACCGGCTTTGAAAGGTATGCCTTTATATGCATAAAGCGCACTGCTGATTATATCAACTACAATCCAAACCATCCATTGTTCAAGGTATTTGCGTGACAATGCCCATAGGCCGATAAAGCTTAATGCGTTGATAAAGCTGTCGGTTACAGGAACATTGCTGTCGGTAAAGTGTATCAGTATCTCGTATATCGACAGCCATGCAGCCAGAAAAACCAGAACGCAAGGCAGATACAGCGAACGCTTCATGTGGGTTATCGGCATTTCTTCCTTTTCTTTCTGCCCATGTTTCTTGCCGAACTTCCACACGGCATAGCCGTATATTGCAGCAAGGGTGTAATAGATTGCCATTCCGAAATCGGCATATAGGCCTACAGACCAGAACAGATAGGTGTCAATAGCTGGCATTATGATTCCCACAAACCACAATGCTATGCTTGCACGATACTCCAGAACTATATATATAACACCAAGAACGGTGCTCAATATGTCTAGCCAATGGGCTTCAATGAAAGGCTGGATATCCATATTTGCTTTATCTTTTCTTTTAAAACGTCGAATAGCCAAGGTACACTATTGTACCTTAGCTATATTATGAACGTCTTAACGTTATGATTATTGTAAGTATCAGAAGTTTAACGAAAGGTGTGCCATGAAGTTGAACGGCGCAGACGGAGCGAAACCTGCCTCATAAGGATCGCCTTCGCAATATGCTATAGCCTTGCCGTTGGCATCGAGCTTATATCCAGGCGCAGCCCATCCGTTGTTGTCATACTTAGCGTCAAAGATATTGTAAAGGGTTACGCCTATCGTAGCGTCTTTCATGCCGAACTTCTTCAGACTGAAGTTATATGAAAGGTCGATGTTTGTAGTGAAGTGCGACTCAATTATCATTCCTATCTCTTCCGTTGTACCGTCTGAAAGGTAGTTGGTGTAGCTCTTGAAGCCTGTATTTGTAAGATACTGATCGCTTATATACTGGCTTTGAACGCTTGCCTTGAAACCTTTATAGTTGAAAGAGAAGATGTTGTTGAAGATAAAGTCAGGAGAGAAACTCAGCGGTGTGTCGCCAAGACTTATCGCTTCGCCTGTTTCAGAGTCTGTTACTGTCCAGTCCTTTGCACGGTTCTTGCTCCATGTTGCATTGGCATCCCAACGGAACCACTTTACCGGCTGCCATGCTGCTTCAAGTTCAACACCCATACGGTAGCTCTTGCCTGAGTTTTCGTTGCTTGCTATCATCTCGCCTATCTCGTTCAACTCTCCTGTAAGTACAAACTGGTCACGATAGTACATGTAGTAGAAGTTAGCGCCTGCGCTGAATGTCTTGCTCATATACTTGTAGCCGAACTCAAGGTCATTAAGTTTCTCTGCATTCAGGCTTGAACCGATGTTGTCTTCATAGTCGTTTCGTGTCGGCTCTCTGTGGGCAATCGCGTATGAAGCATACACCTTATGGTTAGGTGTTATGTCCCAGTTGAGACCGAACTTAGGGTTAAAGAAGTCGAAGTTGTCTTTCATAGAGAATACAACCTGTGTGTTCTCTGAAGCGGTGTTGCCATAGTTCCAGTCGTCTGTAGGACCGTTCATCTTGTAGCCTACATGACGATATTGCAGGTCTACGTAAGCGCTGAGTCCTTTGTAGAACGCCCAGTTAATCTTACCGTAGATGTTCATGTCGGTCTTCTTTGCGTTGTTTCTATAATACTCGAAGTCTGGCTGAATGCTGCCGTCTGTCGCTACATACTCTTTATAGTCGTTGCCGTTAGCATCTGTAAGATAATAATAAGGACTACCTGTCCATATCACCTTTCCGAAGTGGTCTCCGTCATATTTGTTCCAGCCTCCACCGATATTAGCTGTTATGCCGTTATTGTCCTTATAGTTGATTGATGCCACGAAACCATAGAAATCGTTGTCCATCTTCTTCTGACGTACAAGGTCGCCAAGCATGTTCCAGTCTGTTGTAAGGTTGTATTCAGCCAATGTACGCTCTGTTTTATACTCTTCATAATAGCCTTGACCTTTCGTATAATGCAGTGCTATGTTGAAGTTCCAGTTCTGGTTTATCAGCTGATCCCAATGCAGCTGATAGTTCTGCTGATGATAATTGTCGGTCTGATTGTCATAGTAATGGACATTGCCGTCATTGTCATAGTATTCTCCGCAGGAGTTGTATGTTCTTCCATAGAGGCTCTGCTCATACTTTGATGTATAGTTCCATGCATGGTATGTCTCTTCTACTCCATTGAACGTGATGAACTTCACCATAGTGTTGTCGCTGAAGTAGCCTCCCTGAAGGAAATAAGAGTTAAGCTTTGTAGACGCTCTGTCGAGATAACCCTTTGAGCCTATGTTAGACAAACGGCCCTGCAGTCCCCAGTGGTCTTTTATAAGTCCTGTACCGAAACGTACTGTTTCCTTATGTGAATAGTAGCTTCCGGCAGAAAGGTCTATTCCAAGATATGGCTTCAGTCCTATGTTCTCTGTCTGCATGTTTACTGTAGCACCGAATGCACCTGCACCGTTTGTAGACGTGCCGACACCACGCTGTATCTGCATGCTCTGCACGCTTGAAGCGAAGTCGCTCATGTTTACCCAGAACAGCTGTGAACTTTCTGCATCGTTCATCGGAACACCGTTAGCGGTGATATTGATACGTGAAGGGTCTGTACCGCGCACTCTCAATGACGTATATCCTATACCATTGCCTGCGTCTGACGTTATCGTCACAGACGGAGTGAGAGACAAAAGGAAAGGAATGTCCTGTCCGAAATTCACTTCTTTGATTTGCTGTTGTGTCAAGTCCTTGTATGCGACAGGCGTGGTCTTGGTCGCTCTTGTCGAAACAATCTGTACTTCCTGAAGCTTATGTGCCTTCAGAGTGTCAATCAGAACTTCTTCAGGGTCTGCCGCATTTGCCGTAGCTACACCTGCAAGCACCGTCAACGTCAATAAACTTTTTTTCATTTTACCTGTTTGTAAAAATTTAAATACACAAAAAGGGGTACTTTTTATGTTTAAATCCTTCTGACCGTAATGACTTTTTATGTGATATTTCGGTCGTTTATCCCTACGCCGGCATTATCCGGATCAGGTTTGAGGGTTTAATCTCAGACTGCAATTTATCAGCCACCCCTTAATCTACCGTTTGTAAATCGAGTGCAAAATTAGTGTTTTTTATTATAACTCCAAAATTTAATCAAAGTTTTTTGCTTTTATGCAAATAATACACATAATATGCTTTTCTCCTATTCGTGTTATTTTTTAGATAAAAAACGTTAAGTTTAAAGGTTTTCTCTTTGCGGTTTCAAAAATATTCGCTATATTTACACCGTAGAAATAACAGAATGTAAAACAATCGTTATCTAACGGTCTCAATATAAAGTCAAGAATGAGAATCAGAAATCTGACAATAGAAAACTGATTATTTGATGATTCGTTTCAGGCAATAAGGAGAACAGATGTAAAAGAGACGTAATTTTCTGATGTGGGTAGGGTGATTTGTAATGAGATGAAAGGAGTGAACTAAGAGTCGTAAGGTTGTTGATATTGATTAAAATTCACCTTATTGCCGGTGCTAAGAGAAAGGGCGGAATATTCATCCGCCCTTTTTCATTTGTATTCTGTCATATATTATAATGCCTCTTTTTCATATTATAGCATTACAGAGTGAAGCCTATACGTCAAAAAGCTTCACTCTGTAACTATATATTTCCGCCGTTACTTCTTGGCTTCCGTACACTCGTCAACAAGGTATGCTATGGAAACATACGGAATACCTGAGTTTGTGGTAAGTCCAATCTCGCATGTACGGCTGTTGCTATATCCTATTTCTGCCTTTGCTGCCGATATCTGCGGACGCAGCTTGCGTAAAGCGTATGCGTTAAGCTCAGGGTAGGTAAATCCTCTGTCGCCGGCAAAACCGCAGCAGCCTACTTCCTCTGGAACAATGACATTCGTTGAGCAAAGGCGTGCTAGCGATATTATCGTATTTGCCAATCCCATCTTGCGCATAGAGCATGTTACATGAACGGCAACGGTACGGTCTATAGGTTTGAACACAAGAAGTTCACGCAAGAACGTATATATAAATTCCGCAGGCTCGTAAAGCTTCATCTTCTTTATGCGCGCTCTCATTCGGTGCAGACACGGACTTTGGTCGCACAATACAGGATATTTGCCTTCCTTGCTTGCCTCCCACAATGCTGCTTCGAGCTCTGCTGTCTTTCTGTCGGCTATGTCGAGCATTCCTTTGCTCTCCCATATCGTTCCGCAACACAGCTTTGCCATGTCCTTAGGGAATATTACACGATAGCCGGCTTTCTCCAACAACGATGTCATGGCATTGAATAGCGGTTTCTTTACCGGTGATTTTCTATGCAATCCCATAGTCTGGTTTATACAGCTTGGGAAGTAAACCACGCAACGCTCACCGTTATCTGCCGCTGTTTCGCCCTTTGCACGAGGCTGCGAAATAGGTTTTGGCATGGCGAAAGTCCACAGAGGAATACCCAGTTGCTTGTGCATACTGCGTGTAAGTATGCTCATTGCCTTTGTTCCCAATACGCAATGGGCGGTGTCTGCCAACGTCAGCACAGGGCGCAATGCGCCTTTTACACCGGCAAAATGACGTGCAACGTAATCGCCGGTCTTGTATCCCAAGCTGTCAGAAGGCAGTTCTTCCTGACGTACAAGATGTGTAAGGTCGCCTGTATTTATGCCCATAGGACATGACATTGAGCATAATCCATCGCCCGCACATGTCTGGTTTCCAGGATAACGGTATTGTTTCCGCAACAGACTGAGGCGTTCCGGGTTGCTTCCCTCCTGCATCAGACGTGCTATTTCACGCTGTATTACTATGCGCTGGCGTGAAGAAAGGGTAAATCCGCACGACAGACAGTTCACTTCGCAGAAGCCGCACTCTATGCAACGGTTTACCTTTGACAGTATTTCCTTTGCCTCTTCATTGTTGGCAGTCTTGTCTGTATCATTGCGAGACAACAACGGCAACGGCTTGAAGTGCTTAATATGGCACTGCGGGTCATCGTTGAATATCACGCCAGGGTTAAGCATGCCCTTCGGGTCAAACACCTGCTTTACGGCTTTCATCACTTCGTAAGCCTCGTCACCCCATTCGTAACGCACAAACGGAGCCATGTTTCTGCCTGTTCCATGCTCTGCCTTCAGCGAACCGTCGTACTTGTCTACAACAAGTTTTACCACGTCGTTCATCAGTGTTTCATATCGCTTTACATCGGCATCGGTCTTGAACGACTGGTTGATGATAAAGTGATAGTTTCCTTCGAGCGCATGACCGTAGATGCAGGCATCGTCATATCCGCTTTGCGCAATAAGCTGCTGCAGGTCGGCAGTTGCCTTCGGCAGGTCTTGAATATGGAATGCCACGTCTTCGATAAGACATGTTGTACCCGGCTTTCGCATACCGCCAACCGACGGGAATATGCCTGAACGGATAGCCCAGTATTTTGAATATTCTTCCGGACGGTCGGTAAATCTTATAGGAGTATATGTTTCAAAGTCCTTAAGGGCTGTCTCTATCGCCGTTATATCATGCTTCAGGTCTTCCTTTTCGCATGTGGATACCTCTACAAGCACAGCGGTAAGCGTGCGCCCTTCAGCAACGGCATTCGGATGTTCTTCGGTAAACTTAAGGTAAACAGGGTCTGAAACAGATGCCAGACTCTTGTAGTCGAGCATTTCCGCACACTTAACAATGAACGGAGCAGCTGGATTGTCTGCATCCGGAGCATCATTAGGAATGTCTTTCTTCAGTCCCTTTATCGCAAGAATGGCATGACATGCGTCTTGTATACTGCTGAAATAAAGCATTGAACTTGCCTTATGCGGATAGTCGTAATCAGTGCGCATCGTAACTTCCGACAGGAAAGCAAGGGTTCCTTCTGAACCTACCATCAAATGGGCTATTATGTCGAACGGGTCGTCATGGCGCAGGAACGGCAACAGGTTTATGCCTGTTACGTTCTTGATAGAATATTTGTAGCGTATGCGTTCGCTAAGCTTTTCGTTCTTCCTTACTTCATCACGCAATTCGCAAATCCTGCGCAGGAATTCGCCATGTGTCTTCTCGAATGTCTTTCTACTCTGCTCGTTGCCGGTATCAAGAACTGTTCCGTCTGCCAGCACTATGCGCACAGAAACCATTACTTTGTCACTATTTGCATGGGTTCCGCAGCTCATACCGGAAGCGTTGTTCATCACAATACCGCCCACCATAGCACTCTTTACCGATGCCGGGTCTGGCGCAAATTTCCTGCCATAAGGCATAAGCAGTTCGTTTACACGCTGCCCCACAATGCCTGGCTGCAGGGTTATGCGCCTACGGTCGGAAGATATTGAGTATTTTTCCCAGTTCTTTCCTGCAACAATAAGTATTGAATCGCTGACCGATTGCCCCGAAAGGCTCGTTCCTGCTGCACGGAATGTTACAGGCAAACCATATTGGTCGGATAATTTCAGCAATCGCGAAACTTCCGTTTCGTCTTTTGAACGTATCACAATCTTTGGAATAAGGCGATAAAAGCCTGCATCTGTACCCCACGCCAACCTGCGTAGCTCATCTGTATAAATCCTTTCCTGAGGAATGAACTTACCTGCCTCTTTTAGAAATGAGGCGTAGCTGTTGTTGTTTTTCATCATGATATGTTTTTGTATATTTATTTCAATTATCCCTAATCATAAGAGTGCTTCTTACGAATTGCCGTAAAATTACGAAGTTTTTCATTTCAAACAAAATATTTTAGAATATTTTATGCAATTAATTCTTTACACAAACCACAATAAAAGAAATAACGCTACATATCGTGACTCAGGCCTTCAGTTCTGGCGGATTTGCAATCCGACAGCATCGAGTATTAGGATTTGTAATCCGATAATAATTGATACCGTTATATAAAAATAAGTATACTTAAGCGGATTGCAAATCCTTATACTCTTAACATCGGGATTGCAAATCCCGATGGACGAGCTACTTGCGGAATAAATAACACAGCATACCGTAAAGCAGGCCTTCGAAGATGGCCAACTATCTCTAACCGCTATGCAAGCGATAGCGTGGCTTGCGGAGTCTATGACTCTCATCCATACAACCGTCCTCAAAGAGGGCGAACTTCAGTGATAGCTTTAGACTTTCCAAAACAGAAAACTTTTTCTTTTTATTTTACACAGACATTTTGTCTTTCCTTATTTTAAAATAGTACAAAATCATGACAAAAGAAAATCACGAAATAGAAAAACAGATGCCTAAAAATAGGGTTGAAAATGATAACCTATGGGGTAATTTAAGATAAGTGCATAGGTAATTGGCAAAAACCTATGCTATTTTCAGTGAAAAACGACCCGTTTTTTAGTCGTAAACATGCCGTTTACTACCTCAAAACACGCCAGTTATGGCATGTTAAGTCCTGTTTTATACGGTTATTTTATGCACACTAGATACAAGAACTAGCGTAAGTCATTATTTACAAGCACTTTAATTTTGCACACATTTCCTGACGTTATTTGCGTCCGCGACATTTTTATTTCAGAAAACCGCCCTTCTCAGCGCGTTAAAAGTATAGGTTTTATGATTTAAACTTTACATATTCCAGAAAACTTTCAATGATATTTGTACATTATAACAATGTAAATATTTCTTCTATTCATATAATATATTATTATATCTATAGCCATATCTTCCGCAGGTCTACGACCAGCCGGTATAGAAAGTTCGCCACTTTCAGGGACGGTGTGACGTAAGTGATTATAAAATCTGCAGGTCTGTGACCCGCAGTTAAAGAGAGTTTGCCCCCTTCGGGGACATCATTTAGATGTTTTAAATCCTCTCTGTTCTGTCGAAATCAATAATATTACAAATCCTGACGAACGAAATTTTTGCACAATAAATTACACTTACGAAATATAACCAATGTCCCCAAAGGGGGCAAACTATCTCTAACCGCTGGTGATAACCTGCGGACTTAACAGCGCATTTCATCTCTTCGTCCCCGAAGGGTAACGAACTTAATTATGCAAATTAAGGTAAATTACAGACGAAATAAACATGGATAATAATATAAATTCTATTTTAATATTGATTTTATGCTGTTTTTCGCCCAATTTTTATTACCTTTGTAAATGTAAAGACAACGCTCACACAACATAACCATGTATAAACAAGGATGTTTGAAAGCGGAAAAAAGCATACAACAAATATGACTACACGTGAGATAGACGAGAAAAGCCTTTCATTGGCTCAGCAGTTATATGAAACAGGCGATATTAAAGGCATGGAAATCGGCACCGTTGCCGGTCTGCAAGACATACACAGATATATCTTCGGCGGTCTGTTCTCTTTTGCCGGGGAAATACGTGAAAAGAATATCGCAAAGGGTGGCTTCCGCTTTGCCAACTGTCTTTACTTGAAAGAGGCATTGAAAGCGGTAGAGAAGATGCCAGAAGACACTTTTGAACACATTGTTGAGAAATATGTGGAGATGAATGTCTGTCACCCATTCATGGAAGGCAATGGAAGGTCTACACGCATTTGGCTAGACCAGATATTACGCCGCTCTCTCGGCAAGGTAATAGACTGGACTCGCATTGACAAAGAAGACTATCTGCTTGCGATGGAACGTAGCCCTGTAAAAGATACAGAAATCAGATTGTTGCTTAAGTCTGCCCTTACAGAAGATATCGAAAACCGTGAGGTAATATTCAAAGGGCTGGAGATTTCGTATTACTATGAGGGATACGAAAAAGACAAAAACTCATGCAGTGAATAGCTTTTAAATTACCCAACATACATTCCGTTCTGTCGGATTTGCAATCAATAGCGGTCGAAAGATATTTAACATTTATAAGCTATTGATATTCAATCAT
>JAUNIZ010000230.1 GCA_030523165.1 Prevotellaceae bacterium | reverse complement strand
ATTCCGCTCGTCAAGGTAAAAATATTAGAATACATATAGTGTGAGCCAAAAAAATTGACTCACACTATTTTATAAACGATTTCTTTCACTTTGACCTGCACTTTTCCCTTTATACTTATTCATTGTGGAATTAAACGCATAGCGAATAGTAAAACGGACAGCTTGCGAATCGCTGTAATTCCATTTTTCAAGTTTCATTTGACGACCGTATGTAATCATTGAATTGCGGGCTGTTCTAAATGCGTCTGTTGCATTAAGTTGGTAAAACCAGTTACCCGACGATATTGATATGCCAAGATTGATTTGCCATGATGGTTTCAAAGTAACGACATCCATATCACCTACAGTATGGTAGAGAACATCACCTGTAATAGTCAAGCCCTTTCCGAAGCAGAAACTATTATAGAAGTTTATAAATATTAATGGGTTGTTCAATCTCTGCTCAGTTCCCATAGATGATATTTTGAGGTCTTGCCCCATTATATTCAATCGCAAGCGAGGCGACCAGATTGATATTTTAGGAGTGAAAGACAGTATGGCACTGTATTTTGATACATGGCCATAGTTCTGATAAGTCATCAGATTTATAGGTTTCCCTTCCTGATAAGCGTCCACTATTCCAACAATGGCATCTTTCACGTATTGGTAACTTGCCGAAAAGAAGAACCATTTGTAAATACCTGCTAAAGATATGTCATGATTCATCTCTGGCTTCAACAGCGGATTGCCTGTTTCGTATGTGAATCGGTCATCATATTGTATGTTACTGCTCAATTGGCTATATAGCGGTCGTCGTGTCTTGGCTGTATACGATAGTGTAAACTTAGCTCTCTTAATAGGAAACGTAAAATCCATGTTTGGAAAAAGACGGCTGTATTTTCTACTCTGCCCAGAAATAAATATATCATTTTCATAATAGTCAGATATGGTATGCTCATATCTTAATCCTCCAGAAATTTCATAAACTCCGATAGGAAATGTCGCACTTATAAAGCCAGCGATGTTATGCTCCTTGATATTGTCATTTGCGTCAGAAAGGAAATCATTATGATTGTCGTATCGGTCTGTTCTGTCTGTATATGTATATTCATAACCTCCTCCAACAGTATTCTTGCCGAAAGTGTATTCCAAAACAGTTTTTGAAGCAAACATGGAACTAGTCACGCTGTTAAGGCTGCTTATTACCGATTCCCCTTCTGACAAACTTACTTCATTTATCTTCTGTTCGGCTTTGTTCCTGCTTGAATAATAATCGTTATTCATGGTAAGAGTCAAATCTCCGTATTCGCCGATATAATACAGATTCAATATGTTGGTCGGTAGATTTCTCCTCTTCCAATGAGTATAGTAATCAATATTGTCATAAGGGGTATTATTCAATTCAATCCTTTCATCTGTTGTCCATTTCGAGCGATTATAGGGATTGGTTCTAAATTCATATTTCGCTCCCAAAACATTCTTTTGGTTTATTTGCCAGTTAAAGCCTATATTCGCATTATATGTGGTATTGACAGGTAATATAACAATGTCAGAGTTCAAGGTGTACATATTATTTTCTGTGTTTATCGTGGTGAAATTGTTTTGCTGTTGATAGCGTTTTGAATAATCAAATGCAAAAGTTCCGAATATATCCAGATTGTTTTTCCTAAAATTAAGAGATATGTTGTCAGAATTAGACCAAGAGTGAGCTGCCCTGACAACAGCTTGTGCTGACCCGCTCAACCCGTCTCCCCGTTTCTTTATTGTGCGTACTAACAGAACCGATTTTACCTCAGCTCCATATTTTGCTCCAGGATTAGTTATGACTTCCACGCTTGCAATCTCTTTGGAAGACATGCGATTCAGCTCACTGTTATCCGTCAATCTTCTTCCATTTACATAAATGACAGGAGTTCCCTTGCCAAAGACTGTAAACTTATCGTCTTCGCGCATAATGCCCGGGAGTTGCTCTATTACATCCATAGCATTTCCAAGTTGGCTAAGAACTGTGCCGTCCACCGTTGTAATTATTCCTCCTTTAACTAAATGTTGCGCTGGCAGGTTGCCAGTAATGACAACTTCATCAAGATGGATATTGTCGGAAGCCAACATTATTGTATCATTGTATCCATTCCACTCTATAGTCTTTATCAGAGTCTTATATCCAAGAGCAGAAATCCGCATAAAGCTCGCTTTTGATGAAACGTTTTGAAAATCAAAATTGCCATTTATATCGGCAACAGTTCCGTCTATGTATATGGAATCTGGATACATTAAAATGATATTGGCAAACTCTATCGGATTTTTTTCTTCATCACAAATGACGCCTTTGATTTGCGCATTAACAATAAATGGTGTCAAAGATAACACAAAAATGAACAAAAGATTTCTTTTCATACTTGCTTGCATTTTATTTAATCAATGCAAAAGTACGATTTATATTTATGAGGCTTAAATACTGCACATTGCAGATTTATTGCAATGTACAAATGAGTGTTTCATTTTTGTTTCATAACGCAGACATCACCCTATAAATCAACATATTATTTACCGAATATAAATTGATACATTTGAGGTTCCAGCTTCTCCTTAAGTCTACTTTTACGTGTTCTGATAGCATTTTCGGAAACACCCATACACATAGAGATAGTTGTGTTGTTTACTTTGAGAAAACTGAACAGACATAGACACAAATCATCCATATTGACTCCGCTGCCTGAAGCCTTTATATCGATTATCAAATCTGTGAATTCTTCAAATAATATTTTTCTAAACCTGTTTCTCTCTGTAGGCGGAAGGAACGAGCCGTTGTGCGATATACCATCCCCTTCTAACAATTGAAGTTTTTTCATCCAACCGCTCCTGATAAAATTATCTTTACAGATATCAGTCCTTTTCTTCCAAATATCAACCAAGTCGATATTTTTGTCTTCTTCAGATGCTTTTGCCTGTAATTCAATCTGGTAAATTCGGCTTTGGTCAAGTTCTTTTCTCAAATTTATATATCGTTTCTTGTTATGCCTGTCATATAGAAAGAACAAAATCAAGCCTACAAATACTATTGAAACAATAAAGACAATCCTCTGTTGTGTTTTGATTTCAGATTCATGAATGTGTTTTTGCAACAACAGATTGTTGTCTGCAATTTCTATTTTCAGAGATTCGTTTCTTGAAATGACTTGTGAAATAGAATCATTCGTTGATACTCCGTCACTTGCTGACACCTCTTTATCCATAGCATAATCAACACATGCATTAATAATCCTAAGGCTGTTGTATGTATTAATTGAATATTTGCCTGGATTACTCCGATATAACGAATCTGCTTTGTTGCAATAATATCTGGCAGCACTGATATGCCTGTTATTCAGATTGAGGTATCCCAAAGTTATCAATTTTCCCAAGCTACTTTCAGGAAGTTCTTTCAGATACCTCTCTGCCTTACCGTAATCAACGTCAGGTGTATTTGCGTAATTCAACACGTATGTTATATAATTTGACTGCTCCTTGTTTTGCAGAGATAAACTTATTGCACGTGCAATATAAGCCAATGCAGAATCATTATTGCCAATGAAACCGTAGCAAGCTCCTATCTGATGTAGGGAATATGCCTTTTGTTCATCGGTTGATGCATACGAGAAAGTCTTTTGTAAATATGAAATAGCCTTATTGTAATCTTTTACGGAAGAAGGTTCACAATAAATATCCGCTAATTTCATATTCAACGAATACAGTTGAGGTTTGTTTTTCTCATCTATCATGCTTATTGACTGCTGTAGATAATACACCATTGAGTCCTGCTGACCACGCCACATAGACTGATATGCTTTGAGTTGATATGCCCGAAACATCTCTACACTGTCATTATTCTGACAGAAATATGCTATACTGTTATCCAAAAGACTGTCAGAAGAAAAAGATTTGTTTTGCCGAAGCTTTGCTGATGCAAGCAATACACCGCAACGGGCTTTCTGCGCTTGTGTCAAATTTGAATATGGATATAATGTCTCCAGCATGGCTTGGGCTGAATCAGGATGTTCATTAATTGCAGATTCAGCCTTATCCAGAATTCTATCTTTTTCTGACGTGCTACAACCACATGTTATTGAAACCGTCAATATAATGATATATAATATATTTTTCATTTATCCTTAACGTGAGTTTGATGAATTAAATTGGCATGTAAATTTTGTTATTAGCTAAATTGCTGAAACTTAAGAATACCGAAAACAAAGAAATACACACTAACATCGCCTTTCTAACAAAGGACAAAGTTATAGAAATATTTTGTATAACAGATAATTTCAATAAGTTTTTTAATACATGTTTGCAAATATACAATTAATACCTAAAGACTCTGTTTTCACTGCGGTTCAATAACATCTGTGGCTCAGAAACATCTATTCCCGTTTCATGAACAAGCGATATGTAAACATGGAAGGTTTCCGTTCGTCAAGGTAAAAATATATTTCGCTCGTCAAGATGAAAATATATAGAATACAAATAGTGTGAGCCAAATTTCTTGACTCACACTATTGTTTTTAATATATAACCATAAGAAAATAACTGTCATTACTGTCATTATTGTCATTGTTTTGTATTTAATCGCTAATGCACAATCGAATAATATTTTGTTTAATAATATTACCATACAAGAAAAGTGTTGCAGCATCGCTTTTATCTTCACCCATAAACCACACAAAGCAAAACAATGACAGTAATGACAATTATGACAGTTATTTTCGCACATACCTTCTTTCTAACACCTCAATAGCATCATCATGAAAAGCATAGCTTTCCATTGACGAAAAATATATTTTCCACGCGCGAAAGCATAGGTTAATCACGCCAAACGGCTTATGTCCCCGTTTTTTACAGAATCACCTTCATAACCTATCTTTGTCAACTAATGTCCCCGAAGGGGGCAAACCTCTTTAACCTACGGTGAGCGATAGCGTGACCGTAGGATAGAATGAATATATATGAAGTGCACCCAAAAAGTTGGACATAAAACTTGGTAGTGTTGTAAATGAGG
>JAUNIZ010000229.1 GCA_030523165.1 Prevotellaceae bacterium | reverse complement strand
TGTCGCTTTGCAAGCAAAATCCCACTAAACCCTATAGGTTGCGGATTTGAGGTTCATTTCAAAATATCGTTATTTAGGTTTTGATAGCAAGGAATGCCAAGGTTTCGGAACATCTCCTTTGCCCAGGCATTCCTTATGTTTTGTCTATTTATTATTTCCAAGCGTCAATGATGCCCTTGAAGTCAGCAGCCTTCAATGAAGCGCCACCGATAAGACCACCGTCGATGTCAGGCTTAGCGAACAGCTCAGGAGCGTTGCTTGCCTTGCAGCTACCGCCATAGAGAATAGATGTCTCGTCTGCTACTTCCTTGCCATACTTGTCAGCTACGATGCTGCGGATATATGCGTGAATCTCTTCTGCCTGGTCTGAAGTTGCAGTCTTGCCTGTTCCGATAGCCCAGATTGGCTCGTAAGCGATGATTATGTTCTTGAACTCTTCTGCTGTAAGGTTGAATACAGAGCCTTCGAGTTCTGCCTTTACTACCTCGTTCTGCTTGTCAGCTTCGCGCTCTTCAAGGCTCTCGCCGATGCAGAATATAACTTTCAGACCGTTCTTCAATGCCAAGAGGACCTTTTCTTTCAATATTTCCGGTGTCTCGCCATAATAGCCGCGACGCTCAGAGTGGCCTAGTATTACATACTGTGCGCCTGTGCTCTTAACCATTTCAGCGGAAACTTCGCCAGTGTAAGCGCCTTTTTCCTTGTCTGCGCAGTTTTCAGCTCCAAGACCGATAATGTCCTGGTTGAGGAACTGTGCAACGCTTGCAAGGTGAATGAACGGAGTGCAGATAACTACATCGCAGTTCGGTTTCTCGTTAGTGAGAGTTTCGTTAAGCTCTTTTGCAAGAGCAACACCGTCTTGCAGGTTCATGTTCATTTTCCAGTTACCTGCTACAATTTTCTTTCTCATTTTCTTTTTCCTTTTTAAAAGTTGATATATCTTGTTAGAAGATTCTTTTTTCCTTATCCACTTGCCGAGGTTCCATGTTCTGTCGATAAAGGTGATTATAAGCAGAGGCAATATATACCACAATATCATCTTCGACGTTGTTCCTGCCGTTGAGTTGTTCTGTATATGCCCGTATTCTGTCTTTTCAAGAGCCGGCGTCTTGTAGTCGAGCTTCGGAAGCCTGTTGTGGCTCCATTTGCCGATAATCGTTCCGTCTTTTATCAGCAGCAGACCGGGGTTGCTTCTTATGATTGTCTTCAGCGTTGTCTCGTCGGTGTTGAAGAAGTTATATTCGGCTCCCGTTATGTCTCTCCAATGCTGAATAGCCTTCTCGGTGCTTGCCGTAAGCGCGTAGAAGTCGTAGCCGTGCTCCTGGCTGTATTCGTAAATCTGGTCTATATCGCCGAAATTGGTGTCTTCTGCCGTTTCCAGATGTGGCGATATGAGCAGAAACGAGTAGCCTTTGCGTGTTATCACGCTGTCTGTTATGTCTTCGCTGCCGTCGAGCGTCTGTATCGAGAAGTCATGAATCGGTGGCACGTAGCCCTCGGCAGTCTGCACCGTCTTGCTGTCTATGAATGTCCATGTGGAGTCAGGATAGTTGTCAAGGGTGAACTCCTTGCGCTTTCCGTCTTTCTCCAGTATGAATGTTGTCTCGAACTGTGGCTCCTTAGCGCCTTCGGGAATCTTCATTCCTTCCTTGATGTTTGCGCCTATATGGTATGGCCTGAAATCAAACTGCGGAAGCGTGTACAGGCTTATTCCGCTTGAAATCAGAATGAACAGCATGGTGTAGGTTATCACTATCCACTGGTTAGTGGCGCTGATGAACCTTGCCATCATAAAGGGGCGATGACAGATAATCCAAGCTGCTATTATCAGAATGACGTTTTTATAGAACGTCTCCCAGTTGCTCAATATCAGCGCATCACCGAAACACCCGCAGTCTTCTATCGGATTGGCTATCGCAAGCCACAGCGTGAACGGGGTCATCACTGCCATGAACAGCAGCACAAGCCTTGATGTGGCTCTGCGATGAACGGCAAAGAGCGTGAAAACGCCAAGACAGAACTCGAAGCCACCCAGCAGCACCGACGCTCCAAGCGTGGCATAGTCGGGCATATAGCCCGATATCTGCAGCGACGTAAGATAGTCTTGTATCTTGTATTGCGTTCCTATCGGGTCAATCGCCTTCACGTAACCTGAGAAGATGAACGTAAACGCCACTATGAAGCGGCATACGTTTACGATGATTCCCCATGTCACCTTTCTTGCGCTCATTCCCCGTAAGTAAGTTTTATCACGCCGAACACGGCATAGTTTATTATGTCCATGTAGTTGGCGTCGATGCCTTCAGACACCAGCGTAGCGCCGTTAAGGTCTTCTATTTCCTTCACGCGCTGTATCTTCGTCAGTATGAAGTCAGTGTAGCTGCTCACTCTCATCGAGCGCCATGCCTCGTCGTAGTCATGGTTTTTCTTGAGCATCAGCTGCAGAGCCTCTCCAGCGAACTTGTCGTATAGCGCCATTGCCTGCTCCACGCTGATGTCGGGCGTGTCGGCAAAGCCTTTGTCTAACTGTATAAGCCCCACTATGCCGTAGTTTATCAACGCTATGAATTCGGGCAGTATGCCTTCGCCTACCAGCGATTCTTTCTTTACTTCAAGGCTCCTTATGCGCTTTGCCTTGATGAACAGCTGGTCAGTCAACGAAGACGGTCGCAATATGCGCCACGACGGTCCATAGTCGTGGAGTTTCTTCTCGAACAGCGCACGGCAGTCAGCCATTGCGCCTTTGAACTGCTCTTCTGTATTTTGTATTTCTTTTGACATAACACCAAAGTTGTCTGCAAAGTTAGTCATTTTTCTTGATATACATATAATGTAGCGAAAATTTTAAGGCTATTATTTTGTTTGCAGCATTATTGCTCCACTTCCTTCATTCGCTTCTTTATGTATTTTATCTTTGCGCATTCCACGTCGAAGATTGTTTTCAGCGAGTCGCGCTTCATGCGTAAAAGGGTCAGATTGGTAAACTGCTCTCCTGTTGCCTCGCCTTTCTCCTTCAGCGCTTCTACGGTTTTCTTCATCTTCTCGTATTCCTCGTTTACCGTCTGGAATGCCTTGTCCGACGATTCTACCAGCTCCTGGGCGCGTTTCAGTTCTATGTTCTGATAGAGTTTCAGCGCGCTCTTGCGCACTTCAATGGCTTTGGGGTATTTCTTGCGCAGCGAGTCGATAGACGATAGGGCTTTCGTGTAGTCGCCTTTTTCAAACAGGCTCTCTGCCTGTTTGAGCATGTCTTCAGCCGCTTTCTCTGCCGAGTTGTCGCTGCAGCCTGCCATTGCCATAACGGCAAGCAGAGCCAACAGGCATGTGAATATTCTTGCTTTCATATCTTTTTTTTGATTATTGGTGTCTTGTTTCCGTGGAGATTGACAGAGTGAAACGCATTCATCTGTTTTCTTTCCCATTTCTTTTGCAAAGGTAAACAAATTTTCGTAATTTTGCAGCCGCTTAGAAAATATTTGATTATGAAGTTACTTACAAACGCCGATTTGGCGCGATTGCTCGACAAAGATATATTCCATAAAATTTCATCGGCTGCCGATTCGCTTGGCTTGGAATGCTACGTCGTGGGCGGGTATGTCAGAGACCTGTTCCTCGAACGGCCTTCCAATGACATCGATGTGGTGGTAGTGGGCAGCGGAATACAGATTGCCGACGCATTGCGCAAGGAACTGGGGCGCAAGGCAAAGATTACCGTCTTCCGCAATTTCGGAACGGCACAGGTGAAATACAAGGGCCTTGAGGTTGAGTTTGTCGGCGCGCGTAAGGAAAGCTATAGCCACGATTCGCGGAAGCCGATTGTGGAAAACGGCACTCTGGAAGACGACCAGAACCGTCGCGACTTCACTATCAACGCCCTGGCTGTCTGTCTTAACAGCGAGCGCTTCGGCGAGCTTGTTGACCCGTTCTACGGCATTGAAGACCTTGAAGACGGCATTATCCGAACTCCTCTCGACCCTGACATAACGTTCTCTGACGACCCTCTGCGCATGTTGCGCTGCATCCGTTTTGCCACACAGCTTAACTTCATGATTGAAGACGAGACGTTTGAAGCGCTTGAACGCAACGCAGAGCGCATCAGAATCATCAGCGGCGAGAGAATAGAGGAAGAGCTTAACAAGATTATGATGACCAAGACGCCAAGCAAGGGTTTCGTTGACCTTCACCGCTGTGGCTTGCTGCAGATTATTCTCCCTGAGCTTACTGCCCTCGACATAGTGGAGACGCGCAACGGAAGGGCTCACAAGAACAATTTCTACCACACGCTTGAGGTGCTCGACAACGTTTGCCGAACATCAGATTCGCTATGGCTCAGATGGGCTGCTCTCATGCACGACATAGGCAAGACACGTTCAAAGCGCTGGGACAATGCCATTGGCTGGACATTCCACAACCACAACTACATAGGCGCAAAGATGGTTCCCGACATATTCCGAAGGCTTAAGCTGCCTATGGATTCCAAGATGAAGTATGTGCAGAAGCTCGTTGACCTCCACATGCGCCCTATTGCCATAGCCGACGACGAGGTTACAGACAGTGCCGTTCGCCGTCTGCTCAACGACGCTGGCGACGACATTGACGACCTCATGCTGCTATGCGAAGCTGACATAACGAGCAAGAACCAGGTGCGCAAGCAGCGTTTCCTCGAAAACTTCCGCATTGTTCGTTCCAAGCTTCACGACCTTAAGGAGAAAGACTACAAGCGTCTTCTCCAGCCTTGCATCGACGGCAACGAGATAATGGAAATGTTCCATCTGAAACCTTCACGCGAAGTGGGAACGCTCAAGCAAACTCTCAAAGACGCTGTCCTCGACAACAAGGTTCCTAACGAGCGCGAACCTCTCATGGCGTTGTTGTTAGAGAAAGCAAAGGCAATGGGAATAAATCAGTGATAAAAGCGGTTACAGTTTCAGTTACAGTTGTAAACTTCATGTGTAATGCTATTGTTTGTAGCAAGCAATAATTTGTTTTGTTTGCGATAAAAATTTGCAGAAAAATAATAGTAAAATT
>JAUNIZ010000228.1 GCA_030523165.1 Prevotellaceae bacterium | reverse complement strand
ATAGATTCTAAGAAATACAATATAGCTTTCATGTAAATCCTATATAAATGGAATAGGAATATTATGCACAGAAAGTGGGTATTTTGTCTTCATAACAATAAATAACTTTCAGAAATCTGTTGCTATACAAAATATTTCTGTAACTTTGTCCTCGCTGGTACATTGAGAATCTTATTTATTCGCAAGTTTTCAGCATAAAATAATGGCAAAAGAAATCACATAAATATATTTTATATGAACAAAAACAGAATTACAGAACTATTCGGTATAGAATATCCGATTATACAAGGCGGTATGGTTTGGTGTAGCGGTTGGAGACTGGCATCAGCGGTAAGCAATGCAGGAGGACTAGGATTGCTCGGTGCTGGGTCTATGCATCCAGAAACGCTAGTTGAACATATACGTAAGATGAAAGAAGCTACAGACAAGCCTTGGGGTATAAACGTTCCTTTGATGTACCCGGAAATAGACAAGCTGATGGGTATTATCATAGATGAAGGCGTAAAGATTGTATTTACATCTGCGGGAAGTCCAAAGAAGTTTACATCAATGCTTCATGACGCAGGCATAAAGGTTGCTCACGTTGTTTCCAGCAGCAAGTTTGCGGTTAAATGCGAGGAGGCTGGCGTTGACGCTATCGTTGCTGAAGGCTTTGAGGCTGGCGGTCATAACGGAAGGGAAGAAACTACTACGATGACGTTAATACCACAGGTGCGCAAAGCTACAAGCCTTCCATTGATTGCAGCAGGGGGAATTGGCTCAGGAGAATCTTTGTTTGCTGCAATGGCTCTCGGTGCTGAGGGTGTGCAGATAGGTACATTGTTCGCTCTTACTGAGGAAAGTTCTGCTTCTGATGCATTCAAGCAGAGATGTATATCACTAGCAGAAGGTGACACAATGCTTTGTCTGAAAAAGATAGCTCCTACACGTCTTATCAAAAACTCTCTTTACAAAAAGGTGGCAGAGGCGGAAGACCGTGGCGCTACAGCTGATGAATTGCGTGAAATTATAGGCAAGGCTGCATCAAAGCGTGGCATTTTTGAAGATGACATAGAGAACGGAGAAGCGGAAATAGGCCAGATTGCTTCTGCCATTAAAGAGGTTCTGCCTGTGACTGATGTCATGAAATCGCTCGTAAATGGCTTTGACGAAACTAAAAAGAGAATGTGCCGCATCTGAAAACCGATGCTTTTTATGAATTTAATATGCTGTTTAGGTTATGCCTAAGAATGTAATAAGGAGGTGGCTTATCAGCAATTAATCACAATATACATTATCTATAATTGGGAAAAAGAGAATAAAAAAGACTTGCAAATGCAAGTCTTTTTTTATTGCATAATTATGCATGTTTCTGTATAAATATACAATTTGATTTTTCTAAAATCATGACAAAAGAAAATCACGAAATAGAAATACAAATGCATAAAAATAGGCTTATTTTTGATAACCTATGGGGTAATTTCAGATAATAGCATAGGTTATTGGCAAAAACCTATGCTATTTTCACTGAAAAACGCCCACTTTTTTAGTCGTAAACATGCCGTTTCTTACCCCAAAAGCGGTCAGTTATGGCATGTTATAGCCTGTTTTGTACGGTTAATTTATGCACACTATGAAGAGGAAATGCCGTAATCGTTTGTGTGTTAGCATTTTAATTTTGCACACGTTTTTATGCGCTTTTTGCGGCCACGACATTTTTATTTCAAAAAACAGGCCTTCTCAGCGCGTTAACTGCATAATTTTACTGTTTAGAAGAGCATGAATTTCTGCATATTTATGCAGAATTCCTGTGCTGTTGCATGCTATTAAAATTACGACAGACATCCACATTGATTTATATTTCAATGCAAAACTTCACTATGAATAAACAGAAAAAGACGAGAGCCACACTCGGTTCCCGTCTTTTTAATTATTAACCTAAATCTAAATACTCTATCAAAATCAATCGAGGGTCATGTTTAGTTGCTTTCCCGTACCCTCGAAACCTGTTGCTGTAGATACAGCAAACAGGATGGCATCTCTGTTAACCTTACTACTAATCTCTTTACCTTTTTCCTAACCTATGAAAACTTTTGCCTCACGGCATATTTGTTATCCTTTGTCAAACAATCTTCTTTTCTTACCTTAACTCAACTAATAACCTATGAGAATCATTACCTATTGTTTTGTTTTGACGATGCAAAGTTACGACTGTTTGCGCACACAACAAACAATTTCTGCCCTTTTCAATAAAAATACAGTATATTTTTGATGTAAGTCAAAAATTGGCTATGATATATAAATTTGGTCTTTTTGAACTAGGTACAATGCAAGAACTGTATGGAACGAGAGACTTCAAAAGCGCAAAGCCAAAGGTCTAGAATGAGAGAAAACTTGGCTTTGCCATACTTTAATATTGACTTATAATACTTATTTATGAAAAAACAAATGAAGAATTTTATTTATACATTCTTCTTTCTGCATAAAATTCGTAACTTTGCATTATTAGAACGAATTATAAACAATTTTTCAGATGATTATCAACAGAACTTTTATCATTACGGGGTTGATGTTGGCTACATTGTCAATGCCAATGGCAGCCCAGACAAAAGACGGAGGCATATCTAGCGAAATGCTTCAGGAAATAAAGCAGTCGCAAAAACGTACTACAGCAGACAAGGCTTTGTTCAATGCTGTAGCAGCTAATAGCATTGACGTTCTTGCACGCAATCATGCGAATACAGGTAAGCTTGACAATTATTTCAATGTAGAAACAAAGGCACAGAGCATAACCAACCAGAAGCAAAGCGGAAGATGCTGGATGTTCAGTGGCTTTAATGTGCTGCGTTCAGTATTTGCCCAGCGTACTGATTCTCTAACAGTAGAACTTTCACAAGACTATCTTTTCTTCTATGACCAGCTGGAGAAAGCGAATCTTTTTTTACAGGGAGTAGTTGATTGCGCCGACAAACCAATGGACGATACACGCGTACAGTTCTTCTTCAAGGCGCCATTGAGCGATGGTGGAACATTCTGTGGTGTGGCAGATTTGGTAGACAAATACGGACTGGTGCCTGCAGATATTATGCCTGAAACATTCTCTAGCGAGAATACTTCTAGGGCAACGCGCCTTATAGAAATGAAGCTTCGTGAATATGGACTGCAGCTTCGTGATATGGTAAGCGCAGGTAAGAGCGCAAAAGAGATAAAGAGCGAGAAGACAAAGATGCTGTCTGAGGTTTACCGCATGCTTTCACTTGTGTTTGGAGAACCTACAACAGAGTTTTCTTATTCGTTTAAAGACAAGGACGGACGTGCTATGACTCCAGAAAAGAAATACACTCCGAAGCAGTTTGCAAGTGAGATTCTTGGCGGAAAGGAAATAAACGGCTCTTTCATAATGGTCATGAATGACCCACGTAGGGAATACTACAAGACTTATGAAGTGGAATATGACCGTCACACATACGACGGACACAATTGGAAATATCTTAATCTGCCTATGGAAGAGATAGCAAAGCTTGCTATTGCATCACTAAAAGACGGCAGAAAGATGTATAGCTCTTATGATGTAGGAAAGTTCCTTGACCGCAAGAACGGCTTATGCGACATGCGTAACTTTGACTATGAATCGTTGTTCGGAACAACATTCGGAATGGACAAGGCCCAGCGAATTATGACTTTCGATAGCGGTTCTACACATGCAATGACATTGACAGCTGTGAATCTTGACGATAACGATAAGCCTACGAAATGGAAAGTAGAGAACAGCTGGGGTGCTGACCACGGACAGAAGGGATGTATACTGATGACAAACGACTGGTTCAATGAATACATGTTCCGTCTTGTGGTAGACAAGAAATATGTTTCTTCTGACCTTATGAAGAAATATGAGCAGAAACCAGTAATGGTAATGCCAGAAGACCCATTGTTTGCAGAAGACATGTAAAATAGAAAAGAGTTAAAGACAATAGCCTATGTGAAGAATTATTGTTCTTCGTGGATAAGATCCGTAAAGCTAATGTCTTTAACTCCCATTTTTATAAGGGCGAAACTATAACGCCCTTTTATACCTTATTATATTATACAAGGTGTGCTATCAGTTCCTCTCTGTCTCCAGGAAGAAGATCGATAACAGGAATCTCTATCATTGTATAACAGCCAGGCTGCTGACGCATTGACGCACGTGCCACATTAACAAGCACCTGACCGGTAAGAGCAGGATTGTTGATGCTCATATTGAATTCAAGACGCTGGTTTTGTGTCTTTCCGCTAACGCCCTTACGCACAAGATTTACGCCATGTCCCATGTCACGTACATCGTCAACAGACGGTACGGCAAACACATGAGTCTCGTCACTGGCAAAATAAGGGTCGCTCTTTATAGCCTTTGTAACTTCTTCAAGGCTTGCTCCGTCTTCTAGTTCTACGTATACCATGCGACGGTGTAATCCCTCGCCCTTAGGAATAGTCATTGAAAGGGCATTCTTTACACCTTCTTTAGAACGAACGCAAACGGAATGTCCCATTGACATACCTGGTCCAAAGTTTGTATAACTTAGTCCTTTTGGAGCAAGACTCTGCATAAGTGTGCGCACAACGCTATCTGAACCTGGATCCCAACCAGCGGCAATAACCGCTACAGTTCCATGTTCCTTACAGATTTTCATAAGGTTTGCACGATATTCACAAATGCTTGTGTGGATGTCAAAGCTGTCTACGATATTGATTCCAAGCGGCAATATCTTGCTTGCATACTCTTCACAGCTTCTTGTCGGTGTAGCGAGGATAGCCACGTCAACATCTTTCAGCTCAGTAATGTCCTTTACTACTTCATATTGAGCAAGCTCTGCAGGCTTGTTCTCTGCACCGTTACGGCGAACAATACCAGCGATTTCAAAGTCTTCTGACGCTTCAAGCGCTTCAATTGTGAAGCGTCCTATGTTGCCATAACCCACTACGGCAGCTCTAATCTTTTTCATATTTTCTTTTATTGTTAGATTTGTTGTCATGTGAAGTGCACCCAAAAAGTTGGACGGATTAAACATTATCGGTTAAAGTAAA
>JAUNIZ010000227.1 GCA_030523165.1 Prevotellaceae bacterium | reverse complement strand
CGTGGTAGAGTATGCGCGACGTCATAAAGTCGGCATGCGCTATCTTGCCCACTCCGTTGAGGGCGTTGCCGTTGGAGTCGTAGGCGGTCTCACGGTCTTCGGTGTTCCATGTGGAATGAGGGGTGTACACAACGGTCTCGCTCTCGTCGAGGGAGTTGTCATACAGTATATGGGAGTTCCTGTCGGTTATCTTCATCTCGTAGTCCGCAACGTCCATAGTCGTAGGGTCTGACAGCTCGCGCAGCGTCACGTTTATCTTCTTCGTGTCACGCACAAGGGAGATGGTGTCGTAGGTAGGGCGTGTATCGCTCACCTCTATAAGGTCGGTCTCCATGCCGTGCCACAGCGTGTCCAAAGGCAGGCTGTTGTTCACTATGTCATAGACTGAGCCGTTGGCTGTCCTGTCCAGCTGGATGTTGAGATTCTCCATCGGATCGCCGTAGGCAGGGATGTCACGCACGAACTTCGCGCGGCTTGTAGTCAGCATCTCCGAATAAGGCTTCTGTCCTGCCAGCGCTATGAACTTGTACTTGCCCGGTGTGAGGTCGGTAAGGTGCATCGTGTAAGTCGGTGATGCCAACGGCGACGACTGGGCGGTGTTCGACTCCTCCTTGCTGGTGACGTAGTTGCCGTTCTCGTCGAACACGTAGAGCGTTACGGAGCCTACATGGTCGTTGAACATGTCGGCACGCTGCAGGTTGTAGTCGTACTTGAACGTGATATACAGTCCTATCGGACAGTCGTCCGTGTCCTCGTGCATCATGTCGCAGGATGTCGCAAGCACTGCGGACAGCACCACGCAGAGTGTCATGGACCAGTTTCTCAACATTTCATTCATATATCGTTATTGTTTTGTTTGTCTGTGGTTTCGGTTAGGGTCACGGCTTTGCCGTGCTTATATGTATAGGCTCCGGTGTCACGTCTCGGGTGCGGCATGTGGTCTGCCCGTGTCCTGTGGCGTTCCGTCGCTCAACGTTTCCTTTTCAGGTGCCGGTCATCGTATGTAGTCGTTTCCGGTTGTCGCCATCTCTCGCGTGTCTGGCGGCGCGACACTTCCCGCAGTCGGGAATATTTTGGTCTGTTTGACCAGGCGGCGACAGCACGCCGCCTGGACAGACCTATTTACAATATATTTATATAATTATGAATCGATTTACTGAAGTGTAGTGCTCTGTGTACGCTTAGCCCAAGAGAGAACGTTGATGTTAACCTTGATGTAGCTTTCGAGTTTGTCGTCAGTTGTTATATCTGTATTGATTTCTGGAACAGTTGCAGAACCGATCTTTGATACACCGGTAACCTCTATATCATACCAGTTGTTGCGGAGTACACCGTAACGGCCTAACCAGTTTGAAGCAGCTTGATTATCTTCATTTGGATATGCATCTGTTGTCTTTGTTTCCTGTTTCCAAGGAGTGAGGTCATCACCGAAGTGCTTGATAAGAACTGTGTAATACGCTTCACTGTTTGCATATCTTGTTACAGAAATACTACTGTTCAAAGCTGTAACAGCACCCTCTATTGATGAAAGAGAATATCCATCAGCCAATGTTTGTTCTTCACCATTATCAACTTTATAAGTTACAGTGTACTTTACATCGCTTACTGTTAACAATCCTGCCTGATAACCATTGTCAGCAACAGATTGTCCTTCTTCATTTGTATAAGTATAGCTTATAACTGGACTTGCAACGTTAACCTCAACATTTTGATATGTTGTACTTGCGAGAGCGTTCACTACTGCAGTCTTAGCACCAGCCTCTATTTGTGTACTATACAAAACATCTGCCTTAGAAGCTACGGCAGCATCAGCATTGGTTTTTGTGAAGATTTCGTCTGTTGAACTGTTAAGAACATAGAAGTTTGTATAAGTTGTAGAACCTATAGTTTCATTATAGCCTGTTCCTACATCAAACTTAGCCTTAACTATAGCACATGTCGTGTTCTTTACAGTCTGATGTTCTACATCGAAAGTATTCTCAAGGCAATACAAAGAACTACCGACTGCGGTTGTGCAATTTACACCGTCTCTATCAGTAAAGTTTTGTTCTGTATTATAATTCTTGTCCATGCCGAAATATGTACGGTAGAGATAGCTATAGCCTTCTTGGTCTGGCTCTATCGTTGTGTTGTTATCAGCAACTGCTACAGTACCGGCAAAACGGTATTTATTAGTAGGAGTAGTTACTCCTGATGCTAAATCAGACCAATCTGATGTCAAAGCAAGCCAACTGTCTCCTGAAAGAGATACGCCTGTAGGAATTACCTGATCCCAGTTTCTTACGATATAAGAACCTGTATTCTGGTTTGCAAGTGACCAACCTGATATTGAATATCCTATTTCTGTACCATCTACGGTAAGATTTGCAGTCTCAATAGCATTAGTCAGCTGAACCTTTGCAACGGCTCTTTCTACAATGATATCTGCTGCTTTACCAGCGTTTGCTGCTGCCTCTGAAGGATAGATATTGTCTGAAATATCTGTAAGAATCTTGACAGCAGATGTAGAAGTAGCAGTTCCTGGTGTTTGAGACAATGGCGCATTGGTCATAAATAGACCGTCACCAGTAAAATCACTTAAAGATGTAACATAATCAGCTGTATTTTTTGTAAAATCCGCCAATGTAACTTCACCGACAGCTGTACCTTTTGATGTAAGGTTTGTACCGCTAACAGCGAAAAGTCCGTTGTTGTTAAGAATTACAAGCGCATATTTCTTGTCACCTGTGATTGCGCTTATCTTCTGTACCTTTGAAGCATAGGTTGAAATCTGACCATCGTCTATGTCATTATTCCAATTCAGGTTCAGGTCATAGGCAGCCTTGAGTGTAGCTACATCTTCAGACGCACCAGAAAATAGAACAAGTATAGCGTCCTTTACTGCATATTCAGAAGCTTCACCGTCAGCAAATTGATCGTTATTGCTATTGTTTGCACGTGTACTTGCAGTTCGTGTCGGCAGATTGATTGATACGGCTACATAGCCTGTACCATCCTCAGCAAAGCCTTTGCCATCGTTGCTGTCTACAATAGCGTCTTCGCTGGAACATGCTCCAAGCGCCAGCGCTGCCAACGCGAAGGAGAACAATTTGATTTTTTTGTTCATGTCTGTTAAATTTTAATTGGTAAATGAATTTTTGTTTATTATTATCTTCTTTATTATATTCCTTGTAAGAAGTCCATGTTATTAAGATTAACCTCTGCAGCCTTCACTCCAGAACGGGCAGCAGATTCAAACAGACTCTTTGCCGCACTCTCGTTGCCTTTCAGCAATTCATAGATACCGCGTGCGTTTGCTGCCTCGCCGCTGTTGCCTGCCTTGTCGAGGTATGGCTTCGCTGCATCGGCATCGCCGGCGTTAAGACGGGTGCAGGCTGCATTGAGGTTGGCGGTCTCGTTATCAGGGAACATTCGTACTGCTGTTTCCATTACCTCGTTGAACTCAGAGGAACCAGGAGTATAGGTCTGCGCTACCAAGAACATCTCCTGCTGAGACAGCTGCTGCGGCTTCGTCTTTATAAGTGCCTTTGCCTCTTCAACATCAAACGGCTTTACCTTATATATAATATGGTAGTCGGAATGGCGGAGTGCAGGATACCATGTGGCAAGCATGAACTTGTATTCTTCAGGATAGTTCTTCTTTATGCGCCACTCGCGTGCGTCTGGTTCAAGAGTCTCGTCTTCAGCAATAGCGAGAATCTCAGACTTGTGTTCCATATTGCTCTGACGTATGTATTCACGAAGTCCGTCCCAGTCTTCAGCAGTGTGCGACACGCTGAACAGTGCGTCGTCGAGCTTCACAAGCTGGCGCACATAGTCTTTCAGCGTCTTGGCACGGGTGCGTGCCAGATAGTCGTTGTGCTCGTAAGGACTCTCAGGTGAAGCGTAGCCGTGGATGTTTATGCCGCTTACGGTAAGGTTGCGGTCGTTCTTCACCATATTTATGGTGTTTATGATGCTGTCAAGCTCTGCCGGGTTACGGCGGTATTCAGGATAGAGTTCCGTCTTGTCTACTGGGAAGTCGATGTAGGCGCGCTTGTCTATATGACGTACCTTAACGGCTTCAGCTGCAGGCTTCACGAAGGCTGCCACCGGCTGGCGACGACGCTTCAGGGCATAGTCGTTGCCGTCGATACTGTCGCCGCATCCACAAAGATCCTCGTGGATAGCCACATCGTAGTTTTGTAATGTAGAGGTGAAAGGTACAGAGGCAACATAATCTATGTGCTGGTTAGTACCGTTCTTACGTCTTACTACGGTAGCGTCAGTGCCATAGGCACCAGCGTCGACACCACGATTGTACATTATCTGCTGCTTCCTGCCGTTTATCACTATCTTGGGCATGCTTACAGTGCCGTCGTTCGTCTTCACGTAAGGGGTATAGACAAGGCGGTTGTTAGACGGGAGGTCGAGAGAATCGAGGCTTATGCCGAGGCTCAGCGTCATGTAGCCGCCGCTCTGCGACACGTCGATGCCGTTCACGCTTATGCCGCCACCGGCAAAGCTACGGCATTTGTTCACGCCATCTGCAAAAGACAGCGACGGAACGGACAGTGCCGTGGCGAGAACAAGGTTTCTGATTATATGTTTCTTCATTGTTTTGCTTCTTTTTATGTTTGGCGGATGTTGTTTGCGTCAGAATATATAAAGTACCGACAGGGCGAGTTTCGTAGGACCGAAATAGTTGGTGTGGGAGGACTTCAGCTTCTCGCCGCAGGTGCCGCACTTGAACTTGTCGTACTTGATATAGTCATAACCTATGCCAAGAGACGTCTCAATGTTCCAGTGCTTTGACAATACCCACTGGTAACCTGCGGTCAAACCTCCCCCTGCGTACCATCCTTCGTAGCGGTGGTCTTCAAGTTCGGAGAATATCCCGAACGGAAGTTCCACGGCTCCGGCGTTGAACTCGCCGCCCATCAGGTGCGCCCCGACGAACCAGCCGTTGAAACTCTGGCAGAACCAGTAGCGGTACTCAGGCATTATCAGCCAGTGGCGAAGGCTGGAACCGTCACCCCCTGACTGCTTCCACGGGTTCAGACCGTAGAACAGCTGGACTGTGT
>JAUNIZ010000017.1 GCA_030523165.1 Prevotellaceae bacterium | reverse complement strand
CATGTGCTGAACCTGCTGGATGGTGTCTATAAGAGACACCGCAGACAATTAGAGAAAGACCTTCATCTTTCTCATGGTATTTTTAATCGAGCCTAAGAGGGTAAACTTTCGCACAAAGACCAACTCACGCTGCACGATGTGGCGAGGATAATGGACCTCTTTGACCACCACTATCAAGAACTTCTCCGGAAGTACAAGGCTCATCCGGCATCTGGAAAGGAAAAAAGACTCGAAGATTGCGAAAAGAAACGACGGCAGTGTGGGGAGCTTTTTGAAACAATAGTTAATATAGGGAGTTAAAGAAGTTAGTGGAAGTTATCGCTCGTTCCACTCGCTAAGGAGTTAAAGACAATAGTCTGGTGGATTCCGTTCTGGCGGATTTTGCTAATCCGCCATTAAAAGAGTATAAGGATTTGTAATCCGATAAAAATGTCCGCTTCGCATGATGACTGTTGGCTCCGCAGGGACGGAATTGGTCAAAATAAATCAGAATGAGTTCCTGTATCAAGAAGCAGTAATACTAAATTAGTATCATCCTGATCCCAAACAAGCAACCAGTCAGGCTTAATATGGCACTCCCACATGCCAGCATATTTTCCTTTTAATTTATGAGATTTATATTTTTCAGGCAATTTACCTGTTTCTGACAAAATAGAAACGACCTGTTTAAACTCTTCAATAGGAAACCCACGGGCTATACATTTTCGTAAGTCCTTGTCAAAGCGATGTGTAGATTTGATAGTATATGCCATCAGATTTCAAATTTTTGGAAGAACTCTTCTTTAGATTTGTATTCTGTAACTCTACCATTTTTGACATCGTCAAGAGCTTCTTCCAAACCGTTGGAACTGGAAGATATATCAACAGCAGATACAACCGTTACTCCTTTGACATCTCCTAATATGGCTTTTAGACGACGCATTACGTCTGAATCCTCTATGTTAATTGTCATTTGATATCCCATATCGTGTTTGATTTATATTGTATGATATTTTTCTATTTGAACCTCTATTTTAAATCATATTTGGCAAAAATACAACTTATTTCTCAATTCACCAAACTTTAAAACTAATTTCATTATGCTTTACGATTATCAAGAGCAGATGCTGGAGCGGATTGCTTCAGAGTTTGCTAAGACACGTTTTGGCCTTGCCCGTTTCGGACAGGGAATGATGCGACACTGGGGACGTGCGGTAATGGTACAGATGCCTACTGGTACGGGAAAGACGTATCTAATGGCTGCTGTGGTTGAGAGGGAGATTCTTCTTAATAAGGAGTTAAAGGAGTTAGAGTCTTCGGCTCAAGAAGTTAAAGACAATAGTCTGGTGGGTGCTGATGGTATAAAGCTTTTAAGCCGGATTACAAATTGTCTTTCCCCTATCGGGCCGACGACCGTTGGTTCAAATACTCATAAACTGCGGATTGCAAATCCGCAGGGACTAAAAAAGGACAATGGCATTGTGGGTTCTCGGCATGTTTGCTCTGAGATATGGATTGTGGCACACCGTAGGGAGTTGGTGGAGCAGACGGGAAGGACACTGGAGAAGTTCGGACTGGGGTATACTGATGGCATGGGAAGGACTGACGGCAATGTGAGGATAAGGGTGATGTCGATACAATGGCTGTCACGCAACTTCGGAAGGATGACGGAGAAGCCGGGACTGATAATCATTGACGAGGCACACCATGCTCTTGCTGATACCTACCAGGAACTGTGGACAAGATTTCCTGAGGCAAGGAAACTCGGACTTACGGCTACTCCCTGCCGTATGCAGAAGAAAGGATTTACGGAACTGTTTGACGTTCTGCTGATGTCGTGGAGCATAAAGGAATTTATAAAAAAAGGACGACTTGCCCTGTATGACTATGTGGTGATAAACAAATTCTCGGAAGACCAGAGGGCAGTGGACTCTCTGGAGAAACGTGGTACTGACGGTGACTACTCGATCGCGGAAATGGGGCGCAAGCTGAACCGTACGGCGACGATAGAACGTCTGTATGACAGCATAGAGAAATATGCAAAAGGCAAGAAGGGTATAGTGTATGCCATAGATATCTGTCATGCGAAGGCTATTGCAGACCATTATTCCGCAAAAGGAATGAAGGCGGCGGCAATAGACAGCAAGACTCCGGCAGGAGAGCGCACGGCATTGGTGAACGATTTCAAGGAGGGCAGGCTCGACTGTATAGTGAACGTGAACCTCTTTGATGAAGGTTTCGACTGTCCTGACGTGGAGTTTATACAGATGGCACGACCGACGCTGTCGCTGGCGAAATACATGCAGATGATAGGACGAGGGCTGCGAGTGCATCCCGACAAGAAGATGTGTGTGATGATAGACAATGTGGGACTGTACCGCATGTTCGGACTGCCCGACGCCAACCGTGACTGGCTGGGGATGTTTGAAGGCGAGACGGCAGGCAAGGGTCGCGTGATAAAGCAGAGCGGTACGGCGAACAGGATAGACAACGGCATGGAGGTGGTGGCAAACCACAGCAGGCTGATGAACATCGACGACCAGGAAAAGTATCTGGAAAACGTGGAGCCGTTCGAGAAAGACGGACGCTGGGGACTCAGGGTAGGGACAGAAATTGTGCTGCGCCCTGTGTACCGCTATATCTCTCCGTTCATAGGAAAATACTGCACCTTTGAACTTATACCGGGACTTTGGGGTGTGCTGCGCCGCAACGGCAGACGATGCATACCTCCAGAATTCCGAAGGATAGAACTGCAGCCCGACGGTTATGCGGTGCTGGAACGTAACGAGATAAGCCGACGACGGGTGAACATAGCCACGACATTCACTAACAGAAAAGACCTTGACGAATGGTGGGGTGAAGCATGGAAGTGAGTTGTCGGATTAACAAAATCCGCAGATACTATAAAAAACGAAAAAAAGGAGTCCTTTTGGGGCTCCTTTTTTTGTTTTAATATGATCGGTGATTAACCGATCTGGATTTTTATTTTACTGCAAACTTTCTTACAGTAACAGTGCCGTTAACGTTGACGCGAACGATATATACACCGGAAGGCAGAGTAGACAGGTCTGCGCTGTTGGCAGCCTCGCTGTTAACCAATGTCTTTCCGCTTACGTCGCATACGGTTATCTGTCCCGTAGTGCCGGCAGGCAGAACAACTTTACCACCGATGAATGACAATCTGTTGCCAGAAGCTGCAAACGTGATGCCGCTTGCAACGTCTTCATGGAAACGGATAATAACGTTGTTGAGCATTGTAGAACCCTGTATGTCGGTCTCAACAATCTCAGGACGGCGAGAATAGTAAACGGCAGTGCGAACCTCGTCGTTGTCGGCAGCATAGAACGATACGTCAGCCATAGTGTTGTCAAGTCCCTTGACAGCATAGAGGCAAAGGTTATTGCCGGTATAGTCGTAAGGAGTGTCGAGTTCGAGTCTCATCAGTCCTTCACCCTTTACAAAGTCAACATCGCCGTTGAAACCTACGGTCATGTCGCTGTCAGCCATCCAGCCTTCGGTTACGCTCTGCTGTGCAGTATTGGCAATCATCAGCTGAACAGGGCGGTTGGCTATAGCGTCGCTGCTGTTAGAATAAGGATAGATAACCTCTATAATCTTGCCAGCCTTGCCGCCAATCTCGTCAGAGCGGTAGATAGCCTGTGATCTGCTATACTGATAGCCATTGAATGCGAACGGCAGAACGCCTGGCTGTGAGTCTGTGCCGCCGAGAGTGATGAAGCTCTCGCCTTCGCCAGCTACAATCACATCCTTTGCAAGAACATTCTCTGCAGTCTGGTCAGCCGTTGTAGCGCTGAAGAAGATCTGCTTAACGGCAGTAGCTGTCCAGTCGATATCTACGTTAGCCTTTTCGCCTACAGCCAGTGTCTGCGTGAACTGTCTTGACGCAATAGGGCTGCCGTCTTCAGAATCACAGATATTTACAGTGAAGCCTTCAGCGGCAACAGGTCCGTTGTTTCCAACCGTCAAGCTGAAAGTATAGGTTTCGCCGGCATACATCAGCTGTTCTGCAGTGACAGTCTCAACATTAAGTTCTGCAACAGCCTTGCCGTCACCGCCAGAGATTGAGAACGAGCGCAGATACATCTGCCACTGGTCAGCGTTAGACAATGCAGAGAGCAGGAACTGATAGTCGCCGTCGGCAGACGGTGTGAATGTCAGCTCACGGTTCTCGTAGCCGCTGTTGGTGAAGCCGTCGAGCAGTTCGATGACCGTCTCGTTGCCGTCCTTGTCAACAGCAGAGAGTTGGAATCGTTCAGAAGCCAGTCCGTAGAGTCCTGGAGCATAGAGAGAATAAGAAACTGTATATTCTGTTCCTGACTTCAGTGAGAATGCCGGAGAAACGAGATCGTCGTCGGCAGCGCTGATGAAGCAGTAAGGATACTTGTATGCAGCATCAGACTCAGACCATGTCCATGTGTAGCCGTCGTTGTTGTTGTCGGCAACGGTCCATTCGTCAGCACCGTCAGTCTGAGAGAAATCTATATAATAAGGTGGAACAAGAGCCGTCTTTTCAGAACTGCCGCCATCGTCGCCGCCGCCGTCAGTCTTTCCATAGAAAGCCACTGCGCCACGTCCGTAAGAGTTGGTAGCATAGACTGCGTAGACAGAACCTTCTGTGTACTGGTCGTCAGTGAAAACCACCTCATTGCCGTTGCTGGCAGAGTTTGATGAGCCAATAACGGTGCCGTCGCGGGTAATGGTGTAAGAGATGATGTCAGTGATTGCGCTGCCGCCGATAGTCGTTGTAGGGGCAGAGAACGACAGCTGCAGTTTGCCGTCGACAACCGTACCAGTGAGATTCTCAGGTGCTGCAGGAGCATCGTTATAGTCGATGTGAAGACCGAGCATCAGGTCGTTGTTTGCGAACGATGCAGTGCTTATGGTGCTTGCGTCGTGGCGGTTGATTTTCTTGATGAACGCGTCGCCGTCGGGTGTCAAACCACTCCAGTAGAGTTCTTCGGTAGCCCTGTCAAACTCCAGCGACTGACCTTCAGAGTCGTCAGCCACAATGTCGGTTTCTCCGATAAAGGACAGCAAGCCTGTAGACGGGTTGATGCTGTAGAGGCGTCCGCCGTTGCTAAGTCCTACAAGATAGCCGTCAAGGTCGGCAGCAATAGCAACGATATTGTCTTCGAGAACAGCAATCTCAGTGCGGTCGCCGTTGGCAAGGTCAATCTTTACCAAACGCGGCTGCAGTTTTGTACTGCCGGAATTACACATCACGCCATACATTACCTTATTAGAGTAATCGTAGGTCATGTCAGAGCAGTAGTAACCCTGTTGTCCATAATTGAACGTAGGGGTTGACGTAGCGAAATCGAAGGTACAGAATCCTTCAGACATGTTGCCGTTGTAGTCGTCTGAAAGGAACATGTAGTAAGTGCCTTCGGCGTAGGCACCGCCCCAGAACTGGAATGTCAGTCCCTGAAGCAGCTGCAGAGAGCTGGTGTCGTCGAGACTGTACTTGTACATACCGATGTTTTGTCCTGTGGTGTTTCCGACAACGAAGCCATAGACATCCTTGGCTTGGGAGTTGACAGCAAAACACAGCATAGCCATCAGGCAAAGCGTAGTGCAAAATCTTTTCATTAAAATGTGTGCAGAGCCTTTTGTGTTAAACCGTAAGGCTGGCGGCTCATTTCTTTCAGCCATGGTCTTTTTATAGAAATTACAAATTATATTATTCTTTTCATAAATTAGAAGCCAATTATCTGTTTTTCATATATTTTCATAAATAGCAGTGTGATAATTAATTTACAATTAGCATGAGCATAAATAGTTATGCATGCAAAAATAATGAATTTAAATGAAATTAAAAAGTTTTCACAGATTAATTTTAACCCAAATCGGTCATTAGACCGAACTTATGTCTATTCCCTGTATTGTCTATCTTTCTTTTCGTTATCTTTCCGTTTGCAGCGGCATCTGCTGTACTATGCTCACTCAGTGTAGCCCGCTACACTTTCGCTCTCATAGCTTGCAGCTACTCACTGCAAAGCGAAAAGCTATCCGAAATCTAATGGACGATTTGGGTTTAACCCAAATCGACATAGACCGTACTTATGTCTATTCCTTAGTCTAATGTGCGATTTTGGTTGTGTCTTTCCGAAATCTTTATACTGTTTTTGTAAAAATAGCGTGAAACTTTTGTTGTAGAAACAAGAAATTGCTAACTTTGTAAAATAAATATTATTTAGACAACTATTTGAATGAAAAAGATTTATTTCGTTTTATTGTTTCTGGCGTGTTTGGCATGCAGTTCAAGCCATGACGACGAGAGTACATACATACCAGTGGCGCCAGATTATAGCAATAGTAATATGTGGTACCAGAGAAGCAATGACACCAGCGGCGAAGGCGCAGACATATTCTATATAGTATCGACATGGGAATTTGACTGGTCTACAGACGAAGGTATTGTGTCGCACTATGCTGACCCAGTGGGAACGAAGGCACATTGTGACGACATGACGATAGAGATAAGCAAGATAGCCGACTACATGTCACCGGGCAATAATTTCTATTCGCCGTATTACAGGCATATCACGCTGGAAACATGGGCTACATGCAACGAGGACATAATAAACGACCGCTATGACTCTGTGTCGTTTGTGGATGTGAAGAAGGCGTTCACCTATTTCATGGATTCGCTTAACCATGACCGCGCGTTCATACTGGCAGGTTTCAGTCAAGGAGGTAAGTCTGTAGTGGAGCTTCTGAAGGTAATGCCAGAGGAAGTGAAGGAAAGGATGATTGCCGCATACGTGCTTGGATACAAGGTGACGCCAGAGGACACAATGGTAAGCAAGAACATAGTGGCTGCAAAGGATTCGGTTGACCTTGGCGTAACGATATGCTACAACTCCGTTTCTGACGTCAAGTATATACAGCCGGTAATCAGTGCACCGATGGCGATGTGCATAAATCCTGTTAACTGGAGAACAGACGCGACACCTGCAACACTTCACGACACCATAACCGTAACGCTGTCGCCGGAACACAAGGTGCTTGTACTTGACGGATATAGCGGAAGCGAATACAAGCCGATACTCAACTTCCTGAATGTAGGAGATTTCCACAGTGCAGAACCGTGGCTCTACAGTGAATGTCTGGCGAAGAATATACAGCAGAGAATAAAGGCGTATAGAAATAAGTAACGACGCTACATGTCGTCCATAGAAAGAGGAAGGCAAGATTAAGGAATTTAAAAACTGAAAGTTGCGAAACGGCGGTTTCCGAAAAACCCGGTTGGCAACTGCAAAGATAATAATTTTTTTATTAAACCAAAGACTTTTATGGATTATTAGGCAAAACATGCCCCTAAGCAGACTGAATAGAAATCAAACGCCTTTTAAGAGCAACTGCAATATTCTTTCGAGCAAAATCATTCAGTCCCCGGAATGTAGTGCGCTTCTTCAGCTCATCCAACGACATGATAATCAACAGCTTGCCGATACATTCATCAGCAAAAGAATTGGATACCACATCCACGCCTTCAAAGTCAAGGACTACACGTTCCTCACCTTGTATCATTGGCAACAAAGCATTTCTTGCCTTTTCGCCAAGCATACGCGTGCCAAGATTCTCACCAAATTCTATAAACTTAAATATTTTCATATTCTAATACTCATCCGACTGCAAATTTACATGAAAAATTCGAGATTTTGCACTTGTAGGATAAAAGAATCAATGTCAACCATATTTTTTCTAACCAATTTACTGTTCAATGTGATTTTTCTTGTGAATTATGTTTCCTTCCGACCTACTTCTCTTATTATTAACAAATATAGGATTGATTAATCGCTCTTCTTTCGTGGCTCCGTCAGTTGTGTTGTTCATTTGGCTTGACGAAAAGTCATGAGAACGTAAAATAACATGAAAGTTATACATAATTTTTTGTATTGCGGAATTTTTTGTTTATCTTTGCCGCTCAAAATAATTATAGAGTAAAAAATAAATAAAATATATCAGTATGTCCAGTAAATTTGCCGAGCATAATGGTCTGAACCTTACGGAGACCAATAAAAATGTGTTGGAAGAGTGGAACAAGAATGATGTCTTTCACAAATCTATAACAGAGCGTGAAGGCTGTCCGCAGTTTGTATTCTATGAAGGTCCTCCTTCAGCAAACGGACATCCGGGCATTCACCACGTGTTGGCAAGAACCATTAAGGACACCTTCAACCGTTACAAGACAATGAAGGGATACCAGGTGTTCCGCAAGGCAGGGTGGGATACACACGGACTGCCTGTAGAACTTGGCGTGGAGAAGGAAATGGGTATAACCAAGGCTGATATCGACAACAAGGAATCAGACAAGTATATCTCTGTTGAAGACTACAACAAGAAGTGCCGTGAGAACGTGATGAAGTTCACTGCAGAGTGGCGCGACCTGACAGAGAAGATGGGTTATTGGGTAGACTTGGATAACCCATATATCACATACGACAACAAGTATATCGAGACATTATGGTGGCTCCTGAAGCAGCTCTACAACAAAGGACTGCTGTACAAGGGCTACACAATACAGCCGTATTCGCCTGCAGCAGGTACCGGTCTGTCAAGCCATGAGCTGAACCAGCCGGGATGTTACCGTGACGTGAAGGACACCACATGTACGGCACAGTTCGAGATTGTAGAGCCGAAACCGGAAATGACAGGGTGGGGCACACCTTATTTCCTCGCATGGACAACAACACCGTGGACACTTGCTGCAAACTCAGCTCTGTGCGTTGGTCCTAAGTTTGACTATGTTGCAGTACAGACATACAATCCATATACTGGCGAGCCTGAAACAGTAATACTGGCAGAGGCACGTATTCCTGCTTACTTCAATCCGAAGGGAGCAGAGATGGACTTGGCGGACTACAAGAAAGGCGACAAGGTGATACCTTACAAGGTTGTGGCACGCTATAAAGGTCCTGAACTGGTGGACATGAAGTACAAGCAGCTCATGCCGATGATAAGTCCGCTGACAGACGGTGCGTTCCGTGTTATAGCAGGCGACTATGTAACTGTTGAAGACGGTACAGGTATCGTGCATATCGCTCCTAACTTCGGTGCTGACGACGCATTCGTGGCAAAGAAAGCTGGAGTGCCGCCTATCGTACTGATAAACAAGAAAGGCGAGCAGCGTCCTGTAGTAGACCTTGAAGGAAAGTACTACGTGATAGAAGACCTTGACCCTGAGTTTGTAGCGAAGTATGTAAACGTAGACGAATGGAACAAGTTTGCAGGACGCTACGTGAAGAACGCTTACGATGACAAGCTCACAGACAAGGACGAAACGCTCGACATAGCAATAAGCATGGACCTGAAGGTTCAGAACAAGGCTTTCAAGATAGAGAAGCATACCCACAACTATCCTCACTGCTGGCGTACGGACAAACCTATACTTTACTATCCTCTGGACAGCTGGTTTATCCGTTCTACAGCATGTAAGGAACGAATGGTTGAGTTGAACAAAACAATTAACTGGAAGCCGGAAAGCACTGGTACAGGCCGTTTTGGCAACTGGCTAGAAAACCTTAACGACTGGAACCTAAGCCGCAGCCGCTTCTGGGGAACTCCTCTTCCTGTATGGCGTGACGAGGACGGCGATGAACTGTGTATCGGTTCATTGCAGGAACTCTATGAAGAAATAGAGAAGAGTGTTGCAGCCGGTTTCATGACAAGCAATCCACTAAAGGACAACGGCTTTGTTCCGGGCGACTATTCACAGGAGAACTACGATCGTATAGACGTACACCGTCCGTATGTTGACAATATCGTGCTTTGCAGCAAGAACAACAAGCCTATGAAGCGCGAGACGGACCTGATAGACGTATGGTTCGATTCAGGCAGCATGCCATATGCACAGATACATTATCCGTTTGAGAACGCTGACGCTATAGACAAAGGTCTTGCATTCCCTGCAGACTTCATCAACGAAGGCGTAGACCAGACACGCGGATGGTTCTTCACACTGCATGCAATCGCCACTATGGTGTTTGACAGCGTATCGTTCAAGAACGTTATATCAAGCGGTCTTGTACTCGACGCGAAAGGAAACAAGATGAGCAAGCGACTGGGCAATGCTGTAGACCCGTTTGAGACATTGGAGAAATACGGTACTGACGCAGTGCGTTTCTATATGCTTACAAACTCTGCGCCTTGGGACAACCTGAAGTTTGACCCTAACGGCGTTGACGAAGTGCGCCGCAAGTTTTTCGGTACATTATATAATACATATTCATTCTTCAGTCTTTATGCCAACGTTGACGGCTTCGACTATTCACAGGCAGAGGTGCCAGTGGCTGAACGTCCGGAGATAGACCGCTGGATACTGTCAGAACTCAACTCTCTGATAACAGGAGTGGACAATGCCCTTGCAGACTACGAGCCGACAAAGGCAGGACGACTGATAGACACATTTGTAAACGACGACCTGAGCAACTGGTATGTACGTCTTAACCGCAAACGTTTCTGGGGCAAGGACATGAGCAAGGACAAGCTTTCAGCATACCAGACATTATATACATGTCTAGAAACGATAGCCAAGCTATTGGCACCGTTCTCTCCGTTCTATGCAGACCAGCTGTATATGGACCTGGTACGCGCTACTGGAAGAGACAATACCGTTTCTGTACACCTGACAAAGTTCCCTGTCGCTGACGAGGCACTTATAGACAAAGACCTTGAGACACGCATGGAGCTGGCACAGAAGATAACATCTATGGTTCTGGCACTGCGCCGTAAGGTAAACATAAAGGTGCGCCAGCCGCTGCAGAGCATCATGATACCTGCTGTAGACGATGTACAGCGCAAGCACATAGAGGCTGTGAAGCAGCTTGTTGAGAGCGAAGTGAACGTTAAGGAACTCAAGTTTGTTGAAGGTTCAGGCGTTCTTGTGAAGAAGGTGAAATGCAACTTCCGCACGATGGGCAAGAAGTTTGGCAAACTGATGAAAGGCATTGCCGCACAGATGAGCGAACTGAGCAAGGAAGGCATAGCAGAGCTGGAGCAGAACGGCTCGGTGACACTTAACGTAGAAGGTCAGGAAGTAGTCGTCGAGACTGCCGACGTAGAAATAATCAGCGAGGACATTCCAGGATGGCTCGTTGCAAACGAAGGCAATCTGACCGTAGCTTTGGAAGTAGAGATCAGTGAAGAACTGCGCAAGGAAGGTATGGCCCGCGAGCTTATCAACCGTATACAGAATCTGCGTAAGGAAGGCGGTCTGGAGATAGTAGACCGCATAAAAGTGACAGTATCACCTAACGAGCAGATAGCCGCTGCCGTAGAGGCATTTGCTGAATACATCAAGGGTCAGGTACTGGCTGACGATGTAAGAGTAGCAGACAATGACGGACAGGAAATAAGCTTCGACGACTTCAGCGCAAGAATCAAGATAGAGAAAATCTGATATAAATACTAACTTTAAATACACATACTATTATGGCTGAAAAGACACGTTACAGCGATGAAGAACTTGAAGAGTTCAAAGTCATTATTAATGAGAAACTGCGTTTGGCGCGTCGTGATTACAACCAGATGATGAAGTCGTTGATGAATGCCGACGGCAATGACGTTGACGACACATCGCCTACCTACAAGGTACTGGAGGAAGGCAGCGCCACACAGAGCAAGGAAGAATTGATACAGCTGGCTGGCCGTCAGCAGAAGTTCATACAGGGCTTGGAGGCTGCTCTAATAAGAATAGAGAACAAGACCTACGGTATAGACCGCATAACAGGTGAGCTGATACCGAAAGAACGTCTGCGTGCGGTGCCGCATGCAACATTGAGCGTTGCATCAAAGAATGCACGAAAGCATTAGAATATGAAGGAAAATCGTAAGAGGAAAGGGCTTGTAGCCTGTCTGTTGATAATATTGTTGCTGGCGATAGACCAGATTATCAAGATAGAAGTGAAAACCGGAATGTCCCTGCATGAAAGCATTCATGTAACGGACTGGTTCTACATCAATTTTATTGAGAACAGCGGCATGGCTTACGGCATGACATTTATCAATAAAATAGTATTAAGCCTTTTCCGTCTTATAATGATCTGTGCATTAGGATATTATCTGTATCTGCAGATAAAGCGAGGAGCAAGAAACATATACCTGTTGTGTCTTGCCCTCGTTTTGGCAGGTGCCGCAGGCAACCTTATTGACTGTATGTTCTACGGACTGATATTCAATGCATCATCACCGTATTACGTTTCCTATTTCGTTCCTTTCGGCCAGGGCTATGCTCCGTTCCTTATGGGAAAGGTTGTAGACATGTTCTACTTTCCGCTGATAGTAACGACGTGGCCCGACTGGGTGCCTTTATGGGGCGGCGAAGAGTTTATCTTCTTCAGTCCGGTATTCAATTTTGCCGATGCATGCATCAGCGTAGGATTTGTAATGTTGCTAATCTTCTGCCGTAAGGAGTTGTCTCAAATATCATTCAGCAAAAAATGTCCAGAATAAAGAGCTTCCTTTTCATTATAATATTGACACTTGTGTTTGCCTGCAAGCCGCAAGTGCCCGATGAATACATACAACCTGATGAACTGGAAGACATACTTTACGATTATCATCTTGCCGATGCCATGGCAGAGGAAAATGACGAATCGGGCGACCAAGAGTACAACAAGGCTCTGTACAGGGCTGCCGTACTGAAGAAGCATGGAATAACGAAGGCAGAGCTGGATTCAACACTGGTGTACTATACACGCCATTCAGACCGCCTGTACAAAATCTACGACAATCTGGCAAAGCGCTTTAGCGATGATGCCATTTCTCTGGGAGCATCGGCAAGCGACGTGAACAGATTCGGAACCATGAGTTCTGAAGGCGACACGACGAATGTGTGGACAGGTGCGCCTGCTGCCTTGCTGACGGCAGAAGCGCCGTATAACGTTATGTCATTTGACGTAACAGCCGACACGACATACCGTAAAGGTGACAGGATGATACTAAGCTTCAATGTGGATTTCATACTCAAGGAAGGCTCTAAAGACGGAGTGGCGATGCTGGCAGTAGAATTCAAGAACGACAGCGTGGCAAGCAATTTCGTGCGTATGACATCCAACAAGGACTATAGCGTTACAGTTTCAGACGCTGACCGCAATGGAATAAAGTGCATAAGAGGCTTTTTCTATCTCGGCAACGGTTCCAGTCTTGACAGTGACATGAGGTCAAACTCATTGAAACTGATGGCTCTGACGAACATACGTCTGATAAGATTCCACAACAACGACACAACATCCGTTTCGTCAAACAAGAGCAAGAACGCACAAAAGGCAGATTCCCTTTCTAGCGCAAAAGCAGACTCTGCCGCAAATAAACCGTCATTGTCTACTGACAATAAACCTTCAGCAGACAAGTCAAAGCAGGGCAAACCGCTGATGATGAACGATGTGGCTCCGGTAAAGCAGGTTGCAGCTCCAAAGAAAATGCCTTCAAATACGGCGAAGCCGAAGAGACAGCTTACAAGATAAATTATTGTTGATATGTTTCGTAGAGTAGCGTCAAACCGTGTTGTTGTAAATGGAAAGGAGTATCGTCAATGCGTTGTGGAGGTTCAAGACGGCATTGTAGTGAATTACTACACCTTCACAGACGAATTGCCGTTGACGGAATGGATTGGAGGACTGATTGACGTAAAACGTGACGAAGAAGGAATATTGCGGGCATACTGGGGAGGAAAGCCATTGCAATAGCAGCAACAAATCTGTATTCATGTGCAGATAATCAGAGATTTATAAGAAAAAACATCATAAAAATTTTGATAATTGTTTTAAATATCGTACCTTTGCAACCGATTTTCAAAATAGTTGAATGAAGAACGACAAAAATAACCATTACCGCGTAAACGAACAGATTCGCGTAAGAGAAGTCCGCATAGTAGGCGAAAGCGGATCAACAGTAGTACCGACACGTCAGGCTTTGGATATGGCTCGTGAGCAAGGTGTAGATCTTGTAGAGATATCACCGAACGCCCAGCCACCGGTTTGTCGTCTTATTGATTATAGCAAATTCCTGTATCAGCAGAAGAAACGTGCCAAGGAACTCAAGGCAAAGCAAGTGAAGCAGGAAGTAAAGGAAATCAGATTCGGACCGCAGACAGACGAGCATGACTACAACTTCAAGCTGAAACATGCCAAGGAATTCTTGGAAGAAGGCAACAAGGTTCGTGCGTTTGTGTTCTTCCGTGGCCGTTCAATACTGTTCAAGGAACAGGGTGAAGTGCTGCTTCTCCGTTTCGCAAACGATCTTGAAGAGTATGGCAAGGTAGAGCAGATGCCGGCATTGGAAGGCAAGAAGATGTTCCTGTACCTTTCTCCAAAGAAAGCCGGTGTAGCAAAGAAGAGCCAGCAGAAGATGGACAGAGAGCGTCGTGAGGCAGAAGCTAAAGTAAGCCAGTCTGCAAAGAGCCAAGAAGACGTACAGCCTGCAAGCGGAGGCCTGTTCGCAAACCTCAAGAACGGCGAGGATGTTCTGAAGAAACTTAGCGAAAGCCAAGAAGACTAACATCCAAGAGATGTTCTTAAAGCAAAAAGAAAGATAATTGTGCGTAACGTCCTGGTATATACGTTGCCACAGAAAATAAATAACAATTAAATTAAAACATTAAAAAAATGCCAAAATTAAAGACAAACTCCGGTGCAAAGAAGAGATTCCGTTTTACCGGAACAGGTAAGATCAAGAGACATCACGCTTATCACAGTCACATTCTGACTAAGAAAACAAAGAAGCAGAAGCGTAATCTGGTACACCAGACTATCGTTGACCAGACTAACATGAAGCAGGTACGCGACTTGCTTTGTCTCCGTTAACCAATGTCTAACAAATTTAAAGGAAAAAAACTATGCCAAGATCAGTAAATCACGTTGCATCAAGAGCAAAAAGAAAAAGAATTTTAAAGCTCACCCGTGGATATTACGGAGCAAGAAAGAATGTTTGGACGGTAGCAAAAAACACATGGGAGAAAGGTTTGACCTATGCTTACCGTGACCGTCGTAACAAGAAGCGTAACTTCCGTTCATTGTGGATTCAGCGTATCAACGCTGCCGCTCGTCTGGAGAACATGAGCTACTCAACACTTATGGGAGCTTTGCACAAGGCTGGTATCGAGATTAACCGTAAGGTTCTCGCTGACCTCGCAGTAAACAACCCAGAGGCTTTCAAGGCTATCGTTGAGAAGGTTAAATAAATACAGAGATTTATTTTAACGCAATAAGGAAATCGTGACCGATATTATTCAGTCACGATTTCTTTGTTTTTAAGATATAATGATTACCTTTGCACCAACATACTATTATCACTAACGGATTAATACGAAAAAACGATGAGTATAGTTATTGGTATTGATGTAGGAATAAGCACTACAAAGATAGTCGGCATTCGTGACGGAGAGATTTTCGCCCCGATAAGGATTAGGGCGACAGACCCGGTAACGTCGTTGTACGGCGCTTTCGGAAAGTATCTGCATGAGAACAAGATTGAACTCAATGATGTGGAGCATGTGATGCTTACGGGAGTAGGAAGCGCGTATATCAACAAGCCTGTCTATGGCTTGCCTACAGACAAGGCTGAAGAGTTTATTGCCGACGGACTGGGTGCACGATATGAGTCGGGCAGGGATCGTATTATTGTTGTAAGCATGGGTACCGGTACATCGCTGGTGCGTTGTGACGGTGACAAGATAGAGCATATCGGTGGTATCGGTATCGGAGGCGGAACCCTGCAGGGCTTGTCTCGCCTGTTGCTGAAGACCGACGACATACGCACAGTTTCAGAGATTGCGAAAAGCGGTGACGTGTCAAATATAAATCTTCTGATAGGCGATATAAGTGCAAGGCCACTTCCAGGATTACCTATGGATGCCGTAGCGTCGTTGTTCGGCAATGCACGCAGTGACGCGTCGAGAGAAGACATAGCGCTAGGTCTTATATGGACAGTATTGCAGTCGGTAGGTCAGTCTGCTGTTCTTGCATCTATCGGAAGCAATATAAAAGAATATGTAATGATAGGCAACCTGACGTTGCTTCCGCAATGCCGTGACGTATTCCCTGCAATAGAAAGGCTTTATGGCGTTAAACTTATAATATCAAAGTATTCAGAGTTCTGCACAGCGATTGGTGCTGCCCTTTGCTATTTTGATGACAGATATGAAACATTAAAGCTATAATTCGTATGTAATGATTGGTTTGGGGATTAAATATATTCCATACTTCAAATCGGTGCCAATATACATGAAAACAATCGTCTTGCCCTTATCCTTGTTTATAGTGATAGGAGCGAGACGATAAACATAACGATAAAGCGATTGCTGGTTTACAGCAATGCTGCGTATTTCCTTATTTTGTTCAGACGTTCCATGAAAGACTTGTCATTGGTGGTCTGCTGCATGTTATAGTCTAACTGCATCCGCATGAGGAGTCCAGCATCTACGCCCAAGGCTGCTTCAATCAGCAGTGCTGTAGATGTACTTAGAGGACGGCGACAGTTCAATATATCATTCAGAACCTTGTATGATATTCCTGTCTGCTCAGCAAGTTTGGTTTGTGGCAGCTTACGTGTTTCTATTTCCTCTTTAAGCAATTCACCCGGATGTATCGGGCGTTGGCATGTATATTTTCCCATATTTATCCCTATTATATAAGTTTTACAAAGTTAATGCTTAATTTCGATATTCCACAATAAAAGTGGATTTTTATGCACGGATTATCATTCTTTTATAAGCTTAGTCTTTAATCGAAATATGATAAACTATTTGTGATAATTTATTTTGAATTTCTCTCGATATTGCACATTTTAAGTATAAGTGTGTACAAATTCTTTTAAATCATTACTATTTGACATGCTGAAAATTACGATTTAGTATCATTGTGGTAAATTATTCATAGAAATTGTTGCTCATTAAGAGAAAATAGAGTAACTTTGCACGAACTTTTAGAATAAATATTACTGACAAAGATATACAAAGACATGAAACACCAATTAAGGAGTGCGGTGTGCACAGAAGGTAGAAGGATGGCAGGAGCAAGAGCTCTATGGGTTGCCACAGGCATGAAACAGGAACAATTCGGTAAACCGATTATTGCTATTGTCAACTCATTTACACAGTTTGTACCCGGACATACGCATTTGCATGAGATAGGACAAATCGTAAGAGAAGAAATAGAGAAAATGGGCTGCTATGCAGCAGAATTCAATACTATCGCCATTGATGACGGTATAGCTATGGGACATGACGGTATGCTTTATTCGCTTCCGTCAAGAGACATTATTGCCGATTCCGTTGAATATATGGTGAATGCCCACAAGGCAGATGCAATGATATGCATCTCTAACTGCGACAAGGTTACTCCTGGTATGCTTATGGCAGCCATGAGACTTAACATACCTGCAGTGTTCTGTTCTGGCGGTCCTATGGAAGCCGGAAAGTGGAACGGTGAAAACGCAGACCTTATTACAGCAATGATTAAGGGTGCCGACCCAAGTGTCAGCGACGAGGAAATGAGACAGATAGAAAGCTGTGCTTGTCCTGGTTGCGGATGCTGTTCAGGAATGTTCACTGCAAACTCCATGAACTCGCTTACTGAGGCTATCGGATTGGCTTTGCCTGGCAACGGAACGATTCTCGCTACCCACAAGAACCGTATTCAGTTGTTCAAGGATGCTGCTCGACAGATTGTAATTAACGCAAAGAAATATTACGAGGATGGCGACGAGAGCGTGTTGCCACGCAACATAGCTACACGTGAAGCTTTCCTCAACGCTATGACACTTGACATAGCTATGGGCGGAAGTACCAATACGGTTCTTCACCTGCTTGCTGTGGCTCAAGAAGCTGGCGCAGACTTCAAGATGCAGGATATTGACATGCTTAGCCGTAAGGTGCCTTGCTTGTGCAAGCTGTCTCCGAACACTCAGAAATACAGCGTTCAGGAGTGCAATAGGGCAGGAGGTATCTTCGGTATCATTAACGAACTTGCTAAGGCAGGACTTATCAACGAGAACGTAAACCGTGTTGACGGCAAGCTATTGGGTGAACAATTGAAGAAATATGATATAACCGTTGACAACGTTGACGAAGATGCAAACCGTATTTACCAGAGCGCACCGGGTCGTGTGTTCTCTACAAAGATGGGTTCACAGGATGCTCAGTGGGGAACGCTCGATGCAGACCGCGAAAACGGTTGTATACGTGATATAGAACACGCCTATACCAAAGACGGAGGTCTTGCTGTGCTGTTCGGCAATATAGCACAAGACGGCTGTGTAGTAAAGACTGCCGGTGTAGACCCTTCTATATGGAAGTTCAGAGGACCTGCAAAAGTGTTCGATTCACAGGAAGCTGCATGCGACGGTATACTTGGCGGAAAGATAAAGAGCGGCGACTGCGTTGTGATAACACATGAAGGACCTAAGGGAGGACCTGGCATGCAGGAGATGCTTTATCCTACCTCTTATATAAAGAGTATGCACTTGGGCAAGGAATGTGCTTTGATTACAGACGGACGCTTCAGTGGCGGTACTTCTGGCTTGAGCATTGGACATATCTCTCCAGAGGCTGCTGCAGGAGGAAACATAGGAAAGATAGTAGACGGAGATATAATAGAAATCGACATCCCTAACAGAAGCATTAACGTGGAACTGTCAGACGAGGAACTCGCAGCACGTCAGCAGAGACCTCTAACACGCGACCGTGTTGTCAGCAAGGCATTGCGTGCATACGCCCAGAGCGTAAGTTCTGCCGACAAGGGAGGAGTTAGAATAATAGACTGATAAAAGGAAAGTTAGTTAAGGAGTTGACTACTAAAAGTTGAAATATGGCAAATGAAATAATAACAGGGGCGGAAGCTCTTATGCGAGCGTTGAAAGCCGAAGGCGTAAAGACAATCTTCGGTTATCCTGGCGGAGCTATAATGCCTGTCTTTGACGCTCTTTATGATTATACAAGGGGAGAGAAGAAAGCCTTTGACCACATACTTGTACGCCATGAACAGTCGGCTGCACATGCTGCTGAAGGTTATGCGAGGGTAAGCGGTGACGTAGGTGTATGTCTTGTAACGAGCGGACCGGGAGCAACAAACACTCTTACTGGTGTTGCCGATGCGCTTATGGATTCTACGCCGATAGTCGTCATTGCCGGTCAGGTAGGCGTTGGCGCCCTTGGTACCGATGCTTTTCAAGAGGTAGACCTTGTAGGCGTAGCCCAGCCTATCAGCAAATGGAGCTATCAGATACGTCGCCCTGAAGATATAGCATGGGCGGTAAGCCGTGCGTTCTATATCGCACGTTCTGGCCGTCCTGGTCCTGTTGTGCTTGATTTCCCTAAGAATGCGCAGGTAGCGACAACAGAATACAAGCCGCAGCATGTTGACTTTGTTCGTAGCTATGTGGCTTATCCGCAGCTTGACGAGAATGCTGTAAAGCAGGCTGCCGACATTATAAACGCCTCAAAGAAACCTTTGGCGTTAGTAGGGCAGGGTGTAGAGTTGGGCAATGCCCAAAATGAGCTGTTGGATTTCTTGGAGAAGGCTGACATTCCTGCAGCACGTACTATGCTTGGACTGTCTGCTCTGCCTACAGATCATCCGCTGAACATGGGCATGCTTGGCATGCATGGAAATTATGCTCCTAATATAAAGGAACAGGAATGTGATGTGCTGATAGCTGTCGGCATGCGTTTCAGCGACCGTGTTACGGGCAATCTGAAGACATACGCAAAGCAGGCTAAGATAATACATCTTGATATAGACGAGTCGGAGATAGACAAGAACGTCAAGACAGATGTGGCTGTAGTGGCTGACTGCAAGGTTTCTTTGCCTGCAATAACACGTCTGCTTAACAAGAACAACCATCGTGAGTGGCGTGACAGCTTCAAGCCTCTTTACGATATAGAAAACGAAAAGGTAATACAGCCTGCCATACATCCTACAGACGGTCAGTTGCTGATGGGCGAGGTTGTAGATGCCGTTTCAGAGGCTACGGGCGGTGATGCCGTTCTCGTTAATGACGTAGGTCAGAACCAGATGTTCTCTTGCCGTTATTTCAAGTTCAACAAGAATCGTTCTATTGTCAGCAGCGGCGGTCTTGGAACAATGGGCTACGGTTTGCCTGCAGCTATAGGCGCGACATTCGGCTGCGACCGTACTATCTGTATGTTTACAGGTGACGGTGGTCTGCAGATGAGCATTCAGGAACTTGGCACGATAATGGAACAGCAGTCGCCTGTGAAGATTATCCTGATGAACAACAACTATCTCGGCAATGTAAGACAATGGCAGGACATGTTCTTTGACAGACGCCAGTCATTCACACGAATGATAAACCCTGATTATGGAAAGATTAGCGAGGGCTACGGCATTCCTTACGCTTTCGTTTCTGACCGCAAAGACCTTAAGGCAGCTGTAGAGAAGATGCTTGCTACCGACGGTCCTTTCCTTCTTGAATGTGCCGTTAAGGAAGAAGACAACATTCTTCCTATGACACCTCCGGGATGCTCTGTTGACGAGATGTTATTAGAAATCAATATTTAGAAGTTTGTAATGGAAAAGACTGATAAGACATTATATACCCTGCTTGTATATTCTGAGAACATAGCCGGAATACTTAACCAGATTACAGCTGTGTTCACAAGGCGTCAGGTAAATATCGAGAGCCTTAACGTGTCGGCTTCAAGCATTGAAGGTGTGCATAAGTACACTATCACTGCATGGAGCGATGAAGACCAGATTATAAAGATTACCAAGCAGATAGAAAAGAAGATAGACGTAATCAAGGCTGACTATTATACAGACGACCAGCTGTTTATCCGTGAGGTTGGTCTGTATAAACTTTCTACTCCGGAGGTGCTTAACAATCCGGAAATTTCTCGTGCCATAAGAAAGGCAGACGCACGCATTATGGAGGTTAACCCAACGTTCTGCAGTGTGTTGCTCGGTGGCTTGACTGAAGACATTACAGGGCTTTACTATACTCTAGACAAGTTCAACTGTCTGTTGCAGTACACCCGCAGTGGACGTGTGGCTATAACGCGCAGCACAGTAGAGCAGGTAAGCGACTTCCTTGATTTACAGGAGCAAAACAGAAAGAAAGATGTTAAGTAAGGTAGGGCGATACGAGTTTCTTTCTGAACCGTTCCATTGCGATTTCTCAAAGCGTCTCTTTATGGGGCATCTTGGCAACCACATGCTCAATGCGGCTGACTTCCATTCCACGCATCGTGGCTTTGGCATGACCTATCTTAACCCTATCCACAAGACATGGGTTCTCTCACGCCTTGCTATAGAGATGGAAGAGATGCCACAAGAATACGCAAAGTTCTGCGTCGAGACATGGGTAGAGAGCGCAATGAAATATTTCACCAACCGTAATTTCCGTGTTGTCGATGCCGAGAACGAAGACCACGTTTATGGCTATGGCCGTAGCATTTGGGCAATGATTGACACCGAGACGCGCCAGCCGCAGAACATAATGGAAATACGCAATGGCGAGATTAACGAATATATAGAAACAGAAAAGCCATGTCCAATAGGCAAGCTGTCACGTGTGCAGATGAGCAATGACGCAAGTCTTGTGGCAACGATAGACACGCATTATTCAGACGTTGACGTCAACGGTCATATCAACAGCGTGAAATACATAGAGCATGTGCTTGACCTGTTCGACATCGAGAAGTATCGCAGTTGCCGCATCAAGCGCTTTGACATAGCCTATGTGGCGGAAAGTCATTTCGGCGACAAGCTCAATTTCTATAGAGAGGAAACAGGCGACAACGAGTATTGCATTCGCATAACAAGAAAATCGCCTGATGAGGCTGAAGAAGTTGAAGTTTGCAGAAGTAAAGTTAAATTTGTGAAAGAATGAAAGTAAATTTGGTTATTCCGTTTTAATTTTATACCTTTGCAGTCGCTTAACAAAAAAGTCGAAAATTAATAAGAATATATAACAACAATTAATCCGTCGCTCTTAGTGAACGACAAATAATTAAAACAAATAGCAATATGGCAGAAATGAATTTTGGTGGCGTAGTAGAAACTGTCGTTACCAGCAAAGAGTTTTCATTGGAAAAAGCACGTGAAGTACTTAAGGACGAGGTAATCGCCGTTTTAGGTTACGGTATTCAGGGTCCTGGTCAGGCTTGCAACCTTCGTGACAATGGCTTCAACGTTATCGTTGGTCAGCGTCCGGGCAAGACATACGACAAGGCTGTCGCTGACGGATGGGTACCAGGCAAGACACTTTTCTCTGTAGAAGAAGCTGCAGAAAAGGGTACTATCGTCTGCATGCTGCTTTCTGATGCAGGTCAGATTCAGGTATGGCCTAAGGTAAAACCATATCTTACAAAGGGTAAGGCTCTTTATTATTCACACGGATTTGCAATCAACTGGAACGACCGTACAGGCGTTGTTCCTCCATCAGATATCGATGTTATCATGGTAGCTCCTAAGGGTTCTGGTACATCTCTCCGCACTATGTTCTGCGAAGGTCGTGGTCTTAACTGCTCTTACGCTGTTTATCAGGATGCTACAGGCAAGGCAGAAGAGCGTACAATAGCTTTCGGTATCGGTATCGGTGCAGGTTATCTGTTCAAGACAACATTCCAGCGTGAGGCTACAAGTGACCTTACTGGTGAGCGTGGCTCTTTGATGGGTGCTATCGAGGGTCTTCTCGAAGCTCAGTATGAAGTTCTCCGTGAGCATGGACACTCTCCATCAGAGGCTTTCAACGAGACTGTAGAGGAACTTACACAGAGCCTTGGCCCGTTGTTCGGTGCAAAGGGTATGGATTGGATGTATGCTAACTGTTCTACAACAGCACAGCGCGGTGCATTGGATTGGGCTCCACGTTTCCGTGAGGCTATCAAGCCTGTAATGGAATGGCTCTATCTTTCTGTAAAGACAGGTAACGAAGCACAGATTTCTATCGACAGCAACTCTCAGCCTGACTATCGTGAGAAGCTTAACGCTGAACTCAAGGCTATGCGTGAGAGCGAAATGTGGCAGGCAGGTATCACTGTTCGCCAGCTCCGTCCTGAGAACAACTAAGGTTTTTAATATTTATATTTTTATAGGCGTGTTCCGTAAAGGGGCACGCCTATATTTTTTCTTGTTCGCATTAGCTGTATATTGCTTGTCTTTATCAAATATAATGAAAGGTTTGGCTTGATTGTTTGTCATTATTCTAACCATAAATATAATTACCGATTTTGGCTTGATTGTTTGGCATTATGTCTTGCCCCCAAATATAATTACCTATTTGGGGTTAATGCGATTCAAGTGAAGAATATACGAATCAAAGATTGTTCAGCTTTTTAAGGAGCATCTTGTTCAGCGATTGTATGTGTTTGCTCTGTTTGCTGAGGTCAGTGCGAATGTTGCTGATGTCGTTGAACAGTTCGCTGAAAGCGTTCTGCACCATGTTAGGCTGTCGCTTTGTCTTGTCAGCCATAGGATTGACCATAATCTTTATGCCTTTGTTTACAACAGATATGTCAACGTCGGCATCGGTCTTTATCGGGTCACCGTCATAGTGTATGAAACCTGCGTTCTCACGATGCACGTGTATATGCTTTGTTCTGAACGTCTTAATCTTGGAGTTCTTGTCCAGCGTCTTGTTGAACATGTCTATGCTTATCTGCGGAGCGTCAATCATGTCAAACGGTTCCATGATTATCACGTCGAGCAGACCGTCGCTCATTGACGCCTGCGGAGCTATGTAGGCGTTGTTGCCGTATTGCGATGCGTTGGCGCACGAAATGAGGAAAGCCTTGTGAATGGCAGTGCCGTTCTCGTCTTGAATAATATATGATTCAGGCTTGTATTTCAATCCTTCGCGAAGCACGTTTTCAATGTATGTTACAGGTCCGCGCTTGCCTGCTTCAGCGAATTTCATGCTGATGAAGGCGTCAAAGCCCATGCCGCAAGTGCAGAAGAAAGGGTAGCCGTTTATGATGCCATAGTCAAGGTCGTGCACATCTCTCATGTTTATTACCTCAATGGCTTTCTCAATGTCTAGCGGAAGCATGAGGTGTCGGGCTAGTCCGTTGCCCGAACCGCAAGGAATGATGCCCAGTGCCGTTTGCGACTGCACGATAGAGCGTGCCACTTCATTTACCGTTCCGTCACCGCCTACCGCCACAACATACTCGATGCCGTTGTCTTTAGCCTCGTTGGCTATCTCTGCGGCATGTCCCGGATATTCGGTGTTGACTATAGAATAGTCGTAGAAATCCTTGTCAAGGTGCTGTTCAATGAGCCTGGGTATTCCCGACTTTCTCGATGTCCCTGATATGGGGTTGGTTATGAAGATGATTTTCTTTTTGGCTGTCATTCCTTCGTAACGGTATTACTGCTATGTTTCAGTATTGTTAAAATTTGATATATGTACCCACTTATTTAGATGCAAAATTACAAATTTATTGAATAAAACGGTGTTGTTCGCCATAATATTTTTTGTTTTGTAGTACTTTTCTTCTTTTTTCTTAATGGTTTGCACATTTTTTTGTAACTTTGCAGCCTATAATTTAATGTAGCAATACTACACCTATTTATAATATGGGACTATTACAAGAAAGATACAAGAACTATCGTGAACCGCAGAAGTATATGGCTGCGGGTGTTTACCCTTATTTTCGTGAGATAACAGGTAAACAGGGCACAGAAGTACAGATGTCAGGACATGACGTCTTGATGTTCGGATCTAATGCCTACACAGGTCTTACCGGCGATCCTCGCGTGGAAGAAGCCGCAAAGAAAGCTTTAGACAAGTATGGTACAGGATGCGCAGGCAGCCGTTTCCTCAACGGTACGCTTGACCTTCATGTTCAGTTGGAGAAAGAGCTTGCAGAGTTTGAGCATAAGGACGAAGCCTTGTGTTTCTCAACAGGTTTCTTCGTAAACTCTGGCGTACTGGCAGTTATCTGCGGTCGTGAGGATTACATAATCTGCGATGACCGCGACCATGCAAGTATTGTCGACGGACGTCGCCTTTCATTCGCTACATGCCTTAAGTATAAGCATAACGATATGGAAGACCTTGAAAAGCAGCTTCAGAAGTGCCGCCCGGAAGCCATAAAGCTGATTGTCGTTGACGGAGTCTTTTCAATGGAAGGCGATTTGGCTAACCTGCCTGAGATTATCCGCTTGAAGAAGAAGTACAACGCTTCTGTTATGGTAGACGAGGCTCACGGTCTTGGCGTATTCGGCAAGGAGGGTAGAGGCGTTTGCGACCATTTCGGTGTAATCGACGATGTTGACCTTATCATGGGCACGTTCTCAAAGAGCCTTGCAAGTATCGGTGGATTCATTGCCGGCGACAAGGACACGATAAACTATCTCCGTCACACATGCCGCACATATATATTCAGCGCATCAAACACTCCTGCAGCTACAGCTGCAGCAATGGAAGCCCTGCATATCATCCGCAAGGAGCCTGAGCGCATAGAGCGTCTGTGGGAAGTTACACGATATGCCCTGAAGCGTTTCCGTGAAGAAGGTTTTGAAATAGGAGAGACAGAAAGCCCTATCATTCCTCTTTATGTGCGCGATGTAGAAAAGACATTCCTCGTTACGAAGCTTGCTTTCGACGCAGGTGTGTTCATTAATCCTGTAATTCCTCCTGCTTGCGCACCTCAGGACACACTTGTCCGCTTTGCTCTTATGGCTACTCATACCACCGAGCAGGTAGAGCGTGGAGTGCAGGCATTGAAGAAAATATTCGTAGAACAGAATATTATTAAAAAATAATTGCGATAAAATTTGCACGTTTCAAAAAAAACACGTACCTTTGCACTCGCAATTCAGAAATGGGTTGGTCACGGGGTGTAGCGCAGCCCGGTAGCGCGCCTGGTTTGGGACCAGGTGGTCGCAGGTTCGAATCCTGTCGCCCCGACTGACAAAAAGAGGAATATATCGAAAGATATGTTCCTCTTTTCTTTTTATATGCTTTCTTTATCAGAGGCGTTTTGCGAAGCGAATTTAATTCATAATTCATAATTTATAATTTATATGGGCAGACGCCATTAACGTTATAACATGCATGTCGTGCGCAGCTTAATTATGAA
>JAUNIZ010000226.1 GCA_030523165.1 Prevotellaceae bacterium | reverse complement strand
GAATGGGGAACCGAGACACTAAAGAAAGAACACCATTCGCACAAAAACACCATTATATCCTGGTCTTCTTGAACTCGATAGGCACCGGATAAGACATAATAGAAAAGCCAACGGAAGAGATTCCATTGGCTTTTCTATTAAACAATATTATTAATATTATTATCCCACTATAATCATGCTTCTTCTTTTGGAGTTTCTTTAGCAGCACTCTTCTTGGTGGTAGAAGCCTTCTTGGTGGTTGTTTTGGTTGCCTTGGCTTTTTCCAGTTGAGCCTTTACCTTATTTTCAGTTGCCTGCATCTTCTCAACCTTTGCCTTCAGGCGAACAATCTCTTTATCTTTCAGTTCTATTTCATCACCTTGATTCTTGATTGTTGTAAGCAATGAATTAAGTTCCTCGTTATCGATTTCCTCTGGATAAAGAGTATTTACACGATTCATGAAATCGCCAAGAATATTCATATAGTTTGTGAAAGCATCAAAAGGTGAACTATAGATGCCTCTATCAAATGCTATATTTGAAGGCTTTGTTGTCATGAAACGGAAATTATTACTTGCCTGTAGATAATCCCAATCCTGATTAATACGCGGGTCATTGGCTATACGCACTCTATCTGCTACACTATACAGCTTATTGAATGCTTCGCGCTGCATAGGATTTCCAAGCCAACAACTTACATCGCGTTCTTCATCTACCCAAGAAAGAGTATCTGGAACATCAAGACTTCCTACACTATTCATCTTCATGCAAATCTCAGATGGTGTAGAGAATGTAATACCCTTTGATTTTGCACATGCAGGCAATGCCTTAAAAAAGTCAAGGATATTTGAAGACAATGGCTGCGCAATACCAAGAGCAGAAAGTTCCATAAAGATATTTATAACCTGCTCGTTCTCTGGCATTGCAGCAATACGATTAATGTAGGTGTCAGCAAAGAGAGGATAGCCATCCCAATCACTGTTATTAAAACGCAGACTGATATCATCGCTCAATTCAACATCGCGCAACAGAAGTTTTAGATTAGGCGCAATAGAACAATTATAAACATAATGTGGAGATTTCCATCCAAGAACATGCTTTGCTCCTTCCGTAAGCATTCCTTTGAATCCCATAGAAGCAGCCTGTGCACCTATATCATCTGAATAAATCAATGAAGAATTGCGCAATACTGTTGGTTTCTGTCCAAAATACTCTTGTATTTTAGCCGCCTGTTTCTTGACATCTTCAGCGAAAGTATTCTCATTAATCAATGATGAAAGACCATGTGAATATGGTTCTGCCAAGAACTCTACACATCCTGTATCGTTTAGCTCCTGTAATTTTGTAATTACCTGAGGCGCATGCATTTCCAATTGTTCCAGTCCAACACCAGATATAGAGAATGCTATCTTAAAATATTTGCCATGCTCACGAATCATATCCTGGAAGGTATTCAATGCTGGCATATAAGAACGTTCTGCTATATCACTAATACTACGCTCATTTTCAAAGTCATCATAATAATAGTGGTCTGTACCTATATCGAAGAAACGGTAACGTTTGAGATGAATAATCTGGTGTATCTCAAAATATAGACATATTGTTTTCATCGTGGTTTTCTTTATTTAAGTTTTAGGTTATTATTCATTAGTAAATCATCTCCATCCTAGAGTGCGTTCATAGAGTTCACGTATCCACAAGCCTACTTTCTCCCATGTTATCTGGTCAACCTCATGTTGACCTTCTTTCTGTAAGAAATCAAACAGGCTATCATTATGGCATATAGAATAAATAGCATCTGCCAAAGCATGAATATCCCAATAATCCACCTTAATGCAATTATCCAATATCTCAGCGCAACCGCTTTGTTTTGAGATAATTGTAGGCGTTCCACATTGCATAGCTTCAAGCGGAGATATTCCGAAAGGCTCACTCACAGAAGGCATAACATAGACGTCTGAATCTTTCAAGCACTCGTAAACCTGTTTGCCTCTCATGAAGCCAGGGAAGTGGAATCGGTCTGCAATTCCTCTTTCCGCAGCCAGATAAATCATGGCATCAAGCATATCACCACTTCCAGCCATACAGAAACGCACGTTATGTGTACGATGAAGCACCATATTTGCAGCTTCAACAAAATACTCCGGGCCCTTCTGCATTGTTATTCTACCCAAGAAGGTTACAACCTTCTCTTTGTTTGTATGGTCTGGGCGAGGTATTTCCTGAAGTTCCTGACGCAAAGGATATACTGCATTATGTACAGTAAAACACTTTGCTGGATCCTGATGATACTGGTTAATGACAGTCTGACGAGTCAATTCACTAACACACATAATGCAATCTGCGTTATCCATACCGTCCTTTTCAATAGAATATACAGTAGGATTTACATTTCCACGGCTTCTGTCAAAATCAGTAGCATGAACATGAATACATAATGGCTTACCGCTAATACGTTTTGCATGGATTCCTGCAGGATATGTGAGCCAGTCATGAGCATGAATAATATCAAATTCCTGTTGACGTGCAACAACACCAGCAACAATAGAATAATTATTTATCTCATCATGAAGATTATCTTGGTACTTTCCAGAAAACTCTATACAACCAAGATCATCCAAAAGCATATAATTAAAGTCAGCATAAATATTATCACGCATCCTGTAATACACTTCAGGATCCATAATATTACCTATACGGCTTTTTACATAATCATAATTAACGTCCCTATAAGCAATAGGAACAGCATTCATAGCTATTATATTAAGGAAACTCTTGTCTTCGTCACCCCAAGGGCGTGGAAGACAAAATGTTATATCCATATCTCCTTGAGCGGCAAGACCTTTTGTAATACCATAGCTGGCAGTACCTAAACCTCCCAAAATATGAGGAGGATATTCCCATCCAAACATTAAAACTTTCATAGTGTACCCTCCTTTACTTTATATAAAAATACTTCTCAAGAAGATTAGATGTTCTAAGAATCTCAGCAACATTCATAGCAAATGATATTGCACCGCGTGCACGGAATGGAGGATTACCATCAGAGAGTTCTGGTATTGTACCAAGACAATTCAGAATCATCTCATCTTCATATCCAACCATCTGTCTTTCTATGAAACTTAGTCTTGTACGCTTATAAAGCTTCAGACACGCTTCCATGTAAAAGCCTCCAAGCCAAGGCCATGCTGTACCTTGATGATATGCATAATCACGCTGAGTCTGAGGGCCAACATACATTGGATTATATCCTCCACTCTTAGGAGAAAGAGAACGCAAGCCTTTAGGTGTAAGCAGTTCACGTGTACATATATCCAATACTGTCTTTTTCTGATCTTGTGATAATGGAGAATAGTCAAATGCAACTGGGAATATCATGTTTGGACGAACACTCCAGTCCATCATGCTTCCGTCAACATAATCAAACAAATATCCATAATCATTGAGGAATGTGGAAACAAAAGACTGCTTGCAACGTTCTGCCAAAGCTTCCCATTCTGCAGCTTTGTCTTCTTTATTTCCTAAAGATGCAAGTTTTGCTCCGAAACGTAATGCGTTATACCATAAAGCATTAAACTCAACAATATAGCCAGTACGAGGAACAACAGGTCTTCCTTCTGCAGTAGAATTCATCCATGTAACAGCCTTGCTTCTTCCTTCTGAATATACAAGTCCGTTATCGTCAATACGTAAATTCGGATGCTTTCCTTCTACAAGATAGTCAAGAATATCAAAAACCAATGCAGAATATAGACTAGAACATTTTTCTTCACCAGCCTTCTTTGAATATTGCTGGATTGTCCATATAGCCCACATCAATACATCTGGATGTTCTATCTCATATATCTTGACAGATAGAGGCTTACCCTGAATAAATTCACGGACACCACGTTCTGCCGTCTTCATTACCTGTTCGAAAGCATCTTGCTCGTCAATAGACAATGTCAATCCTGGCAATGAAATAAACATATCACGTGCACGGCATTTGAACCAAGGATAACCGGCAAGGATATATCTGTCATTTTTTATTGTATTATGAAATTGATGTGCTGCATTGACTAGACAATGGAAAAAGTTATCGCGTGGAGATCTGTCTTCTACCTCTTTATCAAACAGATGCTTAAGTGTGCTTGTCTTGATTTCTGATGTAGATGCAGAAAATACGATGCTTTCACCCTTCTTGATATTCATCTCGAAATATCCAGGAACATACAAATCTTCATTTGAAGCATAACCACGTTCCTGCTCCTTCGGATATTCTATTCCACGATACCAGTCTGGTCTGAATACGAACTCATTTGACTTACTGAATTGCATATATAGATCTGGATATCCAGCATACATGCATGTCTTAATTCCGTTATCAACAAGATGATATTCCCTGCTTGCTGTACCGTTCTCATGTGTAAACTGCCTTACACTACGGAATGCAAGGAACGGACGGAGCCTAAGGGTAGTTTCACTATGTGCGTCTAGCAAAGTGTAACGTAATAAGATTCGGTTCTCAAAATGTTGAAAAACAACTTCTTTTTTGAGCAACACACCTCCGACACTGTATACAGTTGTCGGAACTTTTTCGCAATAAAACTCACGAATGTACTTATGACCTTTCGGGCTATAATTGTTCCCCTGGTACTTATGAAGTCCCAAATTGAATTCAGCACCATGCTGAACTACTGTAACATCTAATGATGAAAGCAAGACATGGTTTTCATCGTCAAGTTCCGGAATAGGAACAACCAGCAAGCCATGATACTTTCTAGTGTTACAATCAACAATAGTGGAACATGAATAAGCCCCCGAACGATTAGTGCGTAAAAGTTCCCTTGAAAGAGATTCCTCCAAGTTTGTCATAAGAGCCTTTTCGAATCGAAGATAACTCATAGTTTCTACAATATTAAGATTTAAGTTTTACATACTATTAGCAGCCGTAAAGAATAGTTTAGCACCAGTTATTCTAACGACCATTCAAAAGTAATAAAATTATTTCTGTATGCAAAATAAAATCTATGTTTTTTACAAGAAAATATTTATTTTACACGTAAAAGGTAAAAAAACTGACAAAATTTGGTATTATATAATAGATTTTTTGTACTTTAGCAAAACATAATAAAATCGGATAA
>JAUNIZ010000225.1 GCA_030523165.1 Prevotellaceae bacterium | reverse complement strand
ATCAAAATACCTAAGATTAAACTTAAGAAGAAATTATATTCTTAGAAACAACAAGTTGAAGTTTTAAATAGGTATTCTATAATTGATATTTGATAATTGATATGTTTACGATAAGACAGGCAACGATAGACGACTGCAAGATTATAAACGAGCTTGCATGGAAGATATTTCCTGAGACGTACAAGGAGATATTGACAAAGGAACAAAGCGACTACATGATGGAATGGATGTACTCGCTTGAAAGCCTTGAACGACAGATGACCGTAGAAAAACAAGTGTTTCTGTTGGCTTATAAAGAACAGCAGTTTGTTGGCTATGTGTCTATAGAGCAGCAAGATACCGACTTGTTCCACTTGCAGAAGATATACGTTCTGCCAGCGATGCAAGGTACAGGCTGCGGCAAGTATCTTTTCTCTAATGCCGTAGCGCATATCAAGTCAGTACACCCTTCTCCATGCACAATGGAACTCAACGTAAACCGCTATAACCGTGCGTTGAAGTTCTATGAACACATGGGCATGAAGAAAGTGCGAGAAGGCGATTTCCCAATAGGCAAGGGCTATTACATGAACGATTATATAATGGCGATTGACATCTAAATATCGTTATACTAACTACCTACAAATAGGTATGGGGTAATGAAAATTGACATTATACCCATTCTGATTTTAATGATTTGTAGGTATTGTGTTATACGTTTTATATGACTATCTTTGCACAGATAAGTTGTCAAGGCAAGGTTTTCAGATTTGAGACAGAATAAATGCCTTGACTTTTTACTACATTTAAGTGCAATATGGGTTTTATAAAACAACTCCTGACGATATTGATTTTATGTTTTATTGCTTGCAATCTTAACGCTCAGACAAACATACATATCTCAGGAAAAGTACGTGACGGACAAGATAAATCTCCACTGCCAGGAGCAACGGTATCGTTTACGGGCAGCAATACAATCACTGTAATTACCGATGAAAACGGAACATTCTCGGTAAAGGTTCCTAGTGGTTCATATTCTGCTACGGTTTCTTTTGTGGGCTATAAGCAATACAAAAAGGAACTAAGCGTAAAGAGCGACACACACCTGAACATTGATTTGGCAAGCGATTTGCAGCTGAACGAGGTTGTTGTTACTGCAAAGCAAGGGCAAGGCCCCGTAACTAGCTCTGTGATAGGGCGTGACGCTATGCAGCATCTGCAGCCGAACAGCATAGCCGACCTTATGGAACTGTTGCCTGGAGGTTATTCTAAAGACCCCGATATGGGTTCTGCAAACACCATTACGTTGAGAGAAACAGGCACAATGGATGCCTACGGCAACTCAACTAAAAACAATGCATATTCAATATCTTCATTAGGAACGCAGTTTCTTGTAGACGGTGTTCCTATCTCTACCGATGCCAATCTTCAATATTCGCCTGTATCTAGCACACAGAGTTCGTCAACAGGCTCTACAGCAGAGGATTACCGCAATATAACGAACAAGGGTGTAGACATGCGCACAATATCTACAGACGATATAGAGAGCGTTGAGGTAATACGAGGAATACCTTCTGTAGAATACGGTAATCTGACAAGCGGTATAGTAAGCATAAAGAAGATAAGGAAAGTGATGCCGCTAACGGCACGCTTCAAGGCAGACGGTTACAGCAAGCTGTTTTCCGTTGGAAAGGGCTTTGCGCTAAACGCTTCTGGCATGAGCATATTGAATGTTGACTTGGGTTATCTCGATTCAAAGATAGACCCTACGGACAATCTGGAAAACTACAAGAGACTAACCGCATCGTTACGTTTTACCAATGACGGAGGGCATGACGACTATGAGTATCGTTTCAGTTCCGCTTTCGACTATTCAGGCTCATTCGATGACAGCAAGACCGACCCTGACCTTAACTACGGAAACATAGAGGAATACAAGTCAGAATATAGCCGAATGGCTCTGACGAACAACATGAGCATGAGGTGGAATAACTCTTTCTTCAAGCAGTTGGACATAAACACCATGCTTAGCCTTCAGCTTGACCGCTTGGAGCAAACGCGGCTTGTGTCTCCGCAGCGTTACGGAATAGTGCCTACAAACATGGAAGAAGGCGAATATGAGGCACAAGCGGTGTTCTCGGAGTATCAGGCAAGCTATCTTTGTGACGGCAAACCGTTCAACGCCTATATTAAGATAAAGGGAATAATGGGCTTCCGTCTATGGCAGACAACACATTCCATAAAGGCAGGTTTGAACTGGGAGTTCAGCAAGAACTACGGCAAAGGACAAGTGTATGACATGAATGCACCGTTAAGCGTAAGCAGCTGGAGTTCACGACCACGCAAATACAGCGATATACCGTCATTGCAGAATCTGTCTTATTTCATAGAAGACATGCTTACTGCACCGATAGGCAAGAGCCGACTTGAACTTATGGCAGGTGTACGTCTGAACACAATGCCTGGGCTTTCATCGAAATATACAATGAGCGGAAGGATATATGCTGACCCACGATTAAACGCCAACTGGCAGATGCCGACTATAGACTTGGGTGGCGACCCGTTGACAATATCTCTCAACGGAGGTTGGGGTATAACAACGAAGATGCCTACGCTCAACTATCTTTACCCAGACAAATATTACAGCAACTTCATAAGCCTTGCATATTACGACACTCAGAACCCTACACAAGACAGCAAGTTTGTTGTGACGACATATATACAAGACCCGACCAACTACGACATTAAGCCTGCAAGGAATACCAAATGGGAAGTGCGTCTTGACATGAGGTGGCGTGACAATACATTGTCAGTTGACTATTTCCATGAATCAATGACGTCAGGTTTCAGATATTCAACGGTTTACGACACATACACCTACAAGAAATATGACGAAAGCGCAATGAGTGCAGGTGTCGATTATCTGACGTTGCCTTATGAGACAAAGACGGTGCTTGACGGCTATCAGAAAGTGACCAACGGCAGCAAGCTAGTCAAGCAAGGTATAGAACTGACGTTCAATTCGCAACGAATAAAATGTCTGCGCACAAGAGTAAATGTTACAGGAGCATGGTTCCGCTCTGTCTATACCAACAGCCAGCCGATGTTTGAAAGTGTAAGTGCCGTTATTGACAACGAGGCGGTAAGCGACAAGTATGTAGGTCTGTATGCGTGGAACAACGGTAGACAGAACGACCAGCTGAACACAAACATTACATTTGACACACAGATACCCGAATGGAAGTTCATATTCACCACGTCTGTGCAGTGCATGTGGCTCATCAGGACAAAGAGTTTCTGGAAAGACGGAACGCCTATGGCATATCTGTCAGCAGAAGACGGTCAGCTGCATGAGTTCACAGAAAGCGACTTGGACAATATATATCTGCAGCAGCTTGTAAAGACATACAACGAAAGTCAGTTTACACCGTTTACCGTTCCAATGTCAATGGTGATAAACTTCAAGGCGACAAAGGAGATAGGCAAATATATGCGTCTGGCTTTCTTTGCAAACAAAATACTCGACTATATGCCCGATTACACGGCAAACGGAAGCGTTATTCGTCGCAATGCTTCGCCGTATTTCGGTGTAGAGGCGAACTTCACGATATAGTCTTTGTAGACTGTCTGACATGACAGGAAACGTAATGACTGCATTTAAATAATAATACACGTATAAGATAATAATTGATAATTGATATTAATGATATTTGATAGAACATATAAAAGATTATTCTCTGCCGCATTGACAATGACGGTAATTTCATGTATTACATTGTCTTGCAGCGACATAGACGATATACCTCAGACGTCTGCAGCGTTCAATATAATATTGCCGACAGACGTAGACAATCTTGTAGTGTCAAACCAAAGCGTAACGCTCACGAATATATCTACAGGCGAAAAGACCGTTATAACTGATTTGACGAACGCAAAGATTATGACAGGTCTTTACGACTGCTCTTTCTCGGCAGACGCCACATATACAAGCAGCAGTGACGATGAGGAAGCGGAGATAGACGGAACGCTGAGCGGAAACGTTGAAAACGTTGAGATTACGGGAGACAGCAAGACGATAGACATAGAGACATATCTGTTTGCCGACAACGACGACTTTATATTCGAGGAGATATTCTTCTCTGGAACATTGCGCCCTTCGGGTTCACAGTACACAGGCGACGGATATATAAAGATATACAACAATACCGACCATGTGCTATATGCTGACGGCATAGCTTTCTGCGAGTCAAGATTCAGGTCATCGCAATATTATGAATATACCCCAGACATTCGCAAGGACACGTTCTCTGTATGGTCTCTTTATGTTGTTCCTGGTTCAGGTCAAGACCACCCAGTAATGCCAGGCGAGTCGCTGATTATATGCGATACGGGCATTGACCACCGCAATGCAAACTCCAATTCCTTCGATTTAAGCGCAGCAGACTTTGAGTGGTATGATGTTTCTTCTTCTGCGAGCAGCACAGACATTGACAGCGAGACGGTGCCAAATCTCGACAAGTGGTATTGCTACACCAACAGTTTCTATATCATGCACAACCAAGGAAACTCAGCTTTCGCATTGGCACGCATACCTATCGACAAGGAAGAATATCTCGAAAACTATTATTACACATACGAATACATCATGAATCTTCCTGCAGGCACATTCTATATGTCACAGAACGCCTACAAGATACCTAATTCTTGGATTATAGACGGAGTGAACTGCTGCATAGCCAATGACCGCAAATGGAACATTCTGCCGCCTTCAATTGACGGAGGCTGGACATACTGTTCTAGCTATTCAGGCGACGAGGCGAGATATTTCAGAAGCATAAGGCGCAAGCTGCTCTATCTTAACTCTGACGGAACAATGAAGCTGAAAGATACAAACAATTCGAGTGAAGACTTTAATGTTCAATGCATACCATCAGTCATAGAAGCCCAACACACAGCCATTGACGCGGCTGGAACAACGGCTACTACTGAAACCTACGATGGTGTAACGGTGAAAGAATGATGAAAGCGAGATATATTATATTGTCTGTATTTCTTTTTACTGCGATGACACACGTTGTCGCAGCTGACAATAGCGACTCTATATTAAATAAGGTGGATGTTCATACTG
>JAUNIZ010000016.1 GCA_030523165.1 Prevotellaceae bacterium | reverse complement strand
AACCTTACGTTTTTAGTCTTGTTGATTTGTAATTTCCCACAAAAATGGATATAGCTAATATCTGATTTCTGTATATTTATGCAGAAATAAGCATACTATGCAAAATGAAAATACTACAGTTAACGCTCTGAGAATGCCGTTTTTCTGAAATAAAATTCATCTGGCCGCAAATATCGCAAGTATTTGTGAGCAATTCTAAAATGCTTATACATAGTTATTTACAGCCTTTAATGCTGATTGTGTGCATAAATATTCTGCTGAAAATGGGCGAAATAAGCACAAAATATGGCGTTTTTTGAGAGAAAAACGCCATAGAAACAGCTTAAAAAACGGTTGTTTACCATGTCTAAACCTATGGTTTAGCACTCAAAAGTGCCTTAGTTTTGTATTACAACCCAGTTTTTGGTCATTTATAACCTGTATTTTCGACTTCAAAAATTCTATTTCACGATTTTCTTTTGTCGTGATTTCAGAAAAATATGAGTGTGTATTTATACAGAATAATGAATATTTATGCGTTTTTAGTTGCTTTTAATTAGTTGTTACCAATGCAGATTTCATTAATCATAAAGAGCAATCCTGCAATATTTCTCCAAGGGTAGGGTGGGTGTGTATTATGTCGTGAAGGTCGCTTATCGTGCCGTTATAGTTCATTATGGCAGTAGCTTCCTGTATTATGTCTGAGGCATATTCACTCACACACCCTCAGGATGATATTCTCCAGGAACACCGTCAAATACGCCGCAAGGCTTTCGCTTGCACGGTGGTATGACAAAGTGGACGATTCCGGATTTAAAAGCTTTAACGTCATTGCTGCAACCCTATATGAGCATTATGACGAGGTATTGAATTTCTTTGTCAACAGGGCAACAAACGCGTTTGCTGAATCTTTCAACGCAAAGATAAAAGCATTTAGGGCTTCGCTTAGAGGAGTGACGGATATCAGGTTCTTTCTTTTTAGGCTTACTAAACTATATGCTTAGCCCCTTGATTTATCGGGTGAGCCATTATATGCCATATTATTTGCATTTATAGCTTCGATTATCTGGTGAAAATGTCAAATTTCCAGATTTTTTCCAATCGCTGAAAAAATATCCTAAACATCGGCCGATTTGGATAAAAAAACCGATAGGTTTTACCCTATCGGTTTATGCTAATTCTGGACTGAATCCTAAATTCTGCGAGGGGAAAAGATTTTATTTCATGAATATTTTCCTTACTGACACAGTACCATTTTCGTTCACGCTCCTTATAATATTCATTCCTTTGGTTAAGTCTGTTTTACGGTAACCGTCAACACTATATATTTCTTCTTTCACTTTTTGGCTCTTGGAGGCTTCGACATTATTGATAGCCGTAACCTCACCTTCATATCCGTTGGCAACGCTATAGCGTGCAAGGGCTGACTCATTGCGAACACCGTTTACGGTATATATGCTCTGAATGTCAACATGATCCCAATTTTCATCATAGAGGTAGAAAAGCTGTATGTCGTTGGATTCAGAATAGGCGAAGTCGTAAGTAGTCTCAAACATATACTTGAACTCGCTTTGCGCATAAGTAAGGTCTATATAGTCTTTCGGGTCGAAAACATATAGTTCGTCATTAACATACACTCTCCACGAAAGATAATCCTTGTTCAGGTATTTACCATCAACATCACAATTGGGAATTCTGAAATAGAAATAATCGCCATACTCGACACCATGCACTATATGGTTCGGCGCAGACGGTACAGTGGGCTTGTCGCCATCATAACGTACAATCTTGAATTCCGAGAACATGTTTTCAAGGCTTGACAGAGGGCGGTTGAATTCCAAGACATAGCCATTTTCCATTATGTTTATCTCACTCTTGTCGTCATTAAAATAAAACGACAATGTATCTATTGGTGAGATGTAATAATAGGTTGGGTTGTACAAGCCTCCGCAATAGTCGAGAATAAGTCCCGTTTCCGAACCCAGAAACTGTGTTGCTGGAACGATGTCAATCTTGTTGCCCTTAATCTCACCACGTATCCATGAATCTGGCATGTCTGGCACCAGACCGGCAAAATATACCTCGTTATCATTAAACGCCACATTGCCCAGAATACGGGAGGTTACGTCATTCTCATCAACATACTCATACGAATATTCCTGTATGTCGATACCGGAAGGTACAGAGATAGTCTCTGTGTCATTCTCCAATCTCATCTGGTATTTACGGTTAAGACAGTAGAGCGTTCCTACATTGTCTTTTACAAGAAATGTACACAACCAAACAGCGGTATCTGCAGAGCATATAGAATCACCCTTTATTGTTAGATGATATGGCTCCGGTGGCAGCGCAAGACCTTCGTCTGTTACTATTCCATAACGCACATAGACATCAACGGTCTCATCGCCTGTGGCCGACAACGGCATTTCCCCTATTTTCTGTGTTGATATGGCTACATCGTCTCCAGTGCGCACTCCTTTAGCCCAACCGAACAAGGATGTCGGAGCAAGGTTGTAGAACCAGACCGTAGTGTCGGCCTGCATCACGACATTAGATGCTGCACCAGACAACTCAGAGTAAGAATATCCTCCATAATAGAAATAATCTCCCAATGTCATGCTATATACCTTCAGGTCACCTTCAGGATGAGCCAGAGCCTTTTTGGGTGTGGCAGCAGAAGATTCTCTCGAAATGTAACCGTCAATTATATCTGAGACATCATAATTTTTCTGCAAGTTAAGCTCTTCAGGAGTCACACCAATGCTTTTGAGTCTCTCAAACTGTATCTGTGCCGACATCTGCGCACATAGCAGAATGCCTATGGCTGACAATATTATCTTTTTCATACCATTGCCTTTCTTTTAGTTGCTAATTATTTATATTCTTCACAGGGCGTACCACATGTCCGTTGTTTTTATACCCCATAGTACATTCGTAATCAGAGCCGCTACCAAACTTAAAGTAATATGCGGCCTCATAGAACTCTGTGGTACATTCTGATGTCCAATAGAATCCCATATCCTGAGCACCATAGACACTTGAGTCGTAAGCGTTGCCGGCAGCGGGCAGGAAAATAGAGTTGCCGTTCACTCCGGTTACTCTATACCCATTTATTCCTCTTATTCGGGTAGATTTCCAAGTACACATTGTTATTAGTTCAATGTATTCAGCCACGGTAGGAGTGCGCCATTCGCTACCCCAGATACATGTTGCGGCATCATATTCGGGTTTTCCGCTGAAGCAAGTGTCATTCGTCAATTCCCAATAAGTGTATTCTGGGTCAAAATATGTGCTGCTGTTATATGAGTCTTTAGTCTCAGTCTCTCCCCATGCGAAGAAATCTCCAGATTCTTGTGGGTTGGTTGCTCCGACATTATACGATGCCCATAATACGCTTAGCCCCAAGTCTACAGCCTCGGGCTGATTTTCTTCTGCCGGACTGAATACAACGCTGTCCACTTGTTCTGATGGATACTGTACAGACGTTCCGTCATTCAGGTAAACGGTAACGTTTTGTGAACTTGCGTCTAATGAGCCGAATGTCAGTACGGACGAGAGGATAAATAGCGATTTATAAATAATCTTTTTCATGTTTATTGTCTTATTATGAATTTAAACGATATATTTTTTGTTTTCACGACATAAACGCCTGCGTTGAGGCCTGTTAGTTCAGAAGACCATGAACCGTTTGAATCGGTACGCCCCTGCATGACTATTTTACCTTCAATAGTATATAAGTCTATCGTGGAGTTTGGTTCACATGTGCTGACACTAAGAGTACGGTCGCCTAAAAATATGCGTGGCACGGTTGCAGGTCTCACTATGTCATTTATGCCGGTAAGTTCGTCATCATCATTGAATGAGAATCTCAGACAGTCGCTTACCGGAAAAAGCAATTCCGTATCGGTTGTCTTGAACACTATATTCTCTTCTGTATAAGTCACCGTAGGCTTTGTTGACAATTCAAACACTCGTTTCTCTCCGTCAGAATTCCAAAGGTAGAGATTGCCTGAAGCGAACAGGTGAACAGGTATGGCCGATAGCAGAAATAGAAAATTTCTCATAAACGTTTTTATTATGATTAAACAAGAATAATTAAAAGCGATGGTTACTGACTGCCCGGAGAAATGTCCAGACAGACAGTACAGAGATTTAACGCACTATAATCTTGGACTTCTTCCCATTGATTCGGACAATATAGATGCCTTTCTTCAATTTTATCTCATATTTGCCGTTTACAATGCTGTTTTCAAAGCATATTCCGTTAGTGTCATAGACAGAAAGACTCATGTTTTCTCCTGAAACGGTTATGCCGTTCTTTGTGACCTCCAATCCTTTTTCTCCGATACCGTCAATAGTGTTGACAGCTGTAGTCATGCCTGTAACAGTCAGTCGCAGTCTTTCTGTAGAACTGACAAATTTCAAGTAATGTGTACCTACATGCTCTTCATCGCAAGAATAATTATAGCCATCACTGTTGGTGGTGAATGTATAATAGTCACCTGTAGCGATGTTGTCGTAATTTGTGTACCAGTTACCGGAAACACTTCCTGTAGTTGTGAGGGTTACGTCTCCTACCTCCAAATCAAGCTTGCACCAGTAAGGCATAGAGGCAGATACGACTGGCAACGTGTACATTCTGTCGTTGGTCAAAACCAAAGGATTGTCTTCAGTCTCGCCTACCTCAACATCTCGTGTAGCGAATGTGACTTTATTACCCTCCATAGGATATGTAGTTTTGATATGTACAATCACCGATTCTCCTTCTTTGACGGCCATCTGTCCCTTATATGCATACACGTATGTATCGTCACTCTTGTAGCTGATTCTTACAGGGGTCACATAGTCGGCATTCTCTTTCTTCATGTCGAAAGTATAGGTGCCATCGTATGAGATGTCGCTCGACAATGTGCAGAGACCGTCCCTGTTGCTTGTATATCGGAGCCAGATTTCATTGTTCTCACCATCGCAGGTGTAGACACTCTCTACATCGAGAGGCTTTGTCTCACTTTCGCCTGCTGCATATTCTCTTTCGGCAAGTGTAAATTTCTCTCCGTCTGTGGCGTTTGCGAGTCTGATTATATAATCAGTACCTTCAACTATATCTATGCTGTAGCTGCCATTAAGCACTTCAGTGTTATATGAACCGCTGTTTGCATCTGTCCCAGTAGGGAACGAGACAGTTGTTGAGGTATTGTCAGGAGTAACTGTCATCACACCTGTTACTTTAGCGCTATATATATAGTAACGGATACCAGAGCCTGATATAGTATTATCTCCTATTTCGGCGGTCAAAGGATTGGTTATAATATCACCAGCCATAGCCTTGTTGAATTCTATGTGATATGTTATTGCTGCGGTTTCCTCATTATGTATGAGCAACAAGTAGCGTGTGCCGCTTTCGCCTGTTACCGTAAGTTCAGTACTGCCACTTACTCCGTCGTAACGAGTCTCGCCCTGTTTATATATGCGCATCAGGGTGTATGTACTCATAATGGCATCTTCTGTGCTTACATTTATGACATAGTCTCCATCGTCAGGAACATCTATCGCATAGAACGTCTCACCCACCTTTGCGACAACGTCTGTCGGGAATGAAACCAAGACATAAGGATTGTCTTCCTTGTCTCCAGCGGAATAGTCATTGTATGTCAGTAAGAAAGTGTCATCCTCATCAGAGTCTGTCTCTTTGTATATACATATATAATATGTGCCTAATGTACGCCCATCCCAAGTGACATCGTATGAGCCGGTCTGAGATATTGCTGAAGCGTAATAGCTGTTGCCTTGGCTTGCCGCATATTCGCTCATGTATATCTCGACCTTTCCGCCGGGAAGCTCGTCGGCAGAGCTGATGGTGAGGTTGCCTAATGCGGTATTCTCATACTTGAACCAGTATGTGCCTTTTGACTTTGGAACGGTGTTCTCACCAAGTACTGCCGTGTATGCAGTACTGTAAGTTGTCCCCTCTGTATCTTGAGACAATTCTGTTGAAATCAGTAACGAGGAACTTCCTTTAATTGTAAAGTCGTATCTCTTGCCTTCTGTTACTGACACCTTTGCCTGATAGTTTCCGCCCGAAACAGGGATAAACTGTAGAGAAGCCTCTTCCGTGCCGCTTTCAGAGTATGTGCCTGTAACGTATGATGACACTGATATGTTCAAAGTTCCATCACCGTCTGCTGTGTAATACAGATGTGCTGTCACGGCATCGCTGGTTTCCTGGAAGTAATATTTGGTTTCAGAACTAATAGCGACCGCATCATCAGCAGAAAGTCCATGACCAACGTATGGATTTTCTGTGATTTCCGTAGTAAACGATAGCTCTCTTTGGTTGGCGTTGGCAGCCACGTAGACTGTCTGGCCTGCATTCACACCCAATATGTATGCTTCGTTTGTTCTTACATGCCCTATAGCCACAGAGTCGGTCGTCAGGAACACCAGCCTGTTTACAGACACAGGATTTATGGTTATCAGTTGCCCCATGTCTGTGGGTGCTGTATATTTCCAGAACAGATAGGCTGTCTCTCCTTCTGTATAACTGGCAAACTCGTAAGTGCTGCTTCCATTGTTCAGAGTCCATGCGTCTTTCATAGATAGAGGATCAACGTCAGGATTTGAGTCTTGCATCGCATCGCCGGAGAATATGATGTTTGACACACTGCTTACGCTTGTGAATTTCACATAGTATGTTCCTGCCTCTGTGATTGTGAATGATTTGTTGAATGTAGGAGGATTCACAGAATAGTCAGATGTACAATAGAAACTCTCGCCGTTTGTATTGTTAAGAGCGTCTGTCTCATTCTTATAAAAATATCCGCTATAATAGGATGTTCCGCTAAGGGTCAGAGTGCCGGAAACCAAATCAAGCTTGCACCAATATGGCAATGACGATGAAGATATGGGAACTTCTACAGTCTCATCCTTTACAGGGGCAAACGGATTGGAAAGGCTTTCGCCGACAGAGAAATCTCTAACACCGAACTCTACCTTTGTGTTCTCGCCAGCAGTAGGCACTACGATATGCATTAGGATAACATCATCTTTAGATATCAGGCATGATTTCCCATAATAGCTAATGTACTGACCGTTTTCTGTTTTTGAGTTGACTATTGAAGTTAGATAGCTGTCTCCCTCAAACATGTAGCCTATTGTATTCATATAGTTATAAACAACATCGCTCTTCATCTCAAATACTCCATCTTGGGGTGACACATATTTCAGCCAGACATCAGTGTTGTCGGTCAAATCATATTGCGGTCCTGTAACGACGAGAGGATTGGTCATGCTTTCACCAGGCTGGTAAACACCCTCCTCGAAATCGAAAGTATCGCCTGCTGTTACTCCTGTAAACTTAATGACATATTTTGTTCCTGCCGTTACAGGCAATGTATACTGGGTACCGTTTTGCGTGCTTGTCCAGTTGTCATAACCTGTCGATGCTTTTGGGAAAGACACATATATACTGCTTGAGCTTACATTTACGATAAAGCGTCCGTCTACAGTTGCGGTATATGTATAGTATCGGGTGCCTACACCTTCAAATGCATTATTACCGACCGTGGCTTCAATAGGATTGTCATACGTGTCTCCTGCTGATGATTCCGCAAAATTCACATTAAATTCTATTGAGTTATCCTCGTAGTTTGTCCAATGAATAATGTATCTTGAGCCGCCCTCAACAGCAATTCTTGCGCTCGCATTTCCCTGTTCACTGCTGTATGTGCCGGATTTCTTTATGGCCACCTGAGTGTTGGAGCTTGTTATTGTCCCATTAGCGGACACCGAAAGGAATTTCCCATTTTCGCTCGTGGGAACATCTATGGCGTAATAATAGTTACGGTTTGTTCCTGTTGTGATGGTCGCAGGTACGGTTTCGATAATTATAGGATTGGTTTCTTTTTCTCCTTGGGCATAATCCTCATACGATAATGTGAATGTTTCGTCTGCATCGGTTGCCGTCTGCTTGTCTATATTGATAAGGTATGCCGTTCCTCCGTATGAGACTTCCCATCTTCCGTTGAGCGACTCTGTTAATGTATATACAGGAGAGCTGTATGAACTGTAAGAACCCGAATATACTTTTACCGTTCCATTCGTTAGTTCTGCGTCTGATGAAATATTCAAATAACCGGCGGAAGCGCATGTATATGAAAACCAATAGCTTCCTGCCTCAGCTGGCAAGGTGTTTTCGCCAAGTACACCCGTGAAAGGCAAATCGTATGAGATACCAATTGTCGGGTGGGTAAGTTGTACGGAAATTAAAAAAGTACTGTAGGTTGACACTTGGATATGATAAGTCTTATCCTTTTCGACATTAATCATACCTTTATAACTTCCGTTGTTATAACTGGTTGTGAATGTAGTAGACGAGCCGTTAACTGTATATGTCGCAGAACTAAAAGAAGAAGTACTGTTTAATTCCAACACTCCATCTTCAGCAGGTGTATATGTCATATAGGCTGTAAACGAACCGCTTCCTGACGGGCTGGAGAACATGTAGCTCACACCATCAGCGAGAGCTACTGCATCAGACTCCGAATAACCATGACCAAGACTCTCGTTGCTATCCGTTGTCGCATTAAAGCTAAAAGATGTCATACCGCTGTATGAGTTTGTTGCCACATACATTGTGCTGTTAGCATTGACAAGATAGAAATATTCACCAGCACTGTAATTATAATAATAATTATACACAGATGTTGAGTCTGGCTTTAAGAAAGATATTGAGGCACTGCCATAGTTTGAAATCTTCAATATGGCTCCATTATCTCCTGTTTGGTACTTCCACAACACAGGAGGTCGCTCGTCAGAACCAAGTGAGTAGGAATTCTGACCTTCCATGATTTCTAATGCTGTTGCCAATGTGTGTTGCGCAAAAGAGACAACAACGCATAGCAGCATCGCTAATGTGAAGAAAAATTTTCTCATGTTACATGTTTTAGGTTCTCGTTGTTTGTTTCTCCTTGAAAAGCATGGAACCCTTTAATACTATCAAGGCGTTTTCTACTTGTATTTATTTTCCCAAAAAGAACTGAGTGTGATGAATAATCATGAATGCAAAATTAGTATAATTATCAAAATTTTCTAAAAATAGCACTACGTCAATACTACTACATGTTGCAAAAACAGTGAAAATCGCCTTAGTTTACTTATATTTTATCATGCTATCATGATAAAATAGATAAAAATATAATCATATGGATATGGAATTAAGGAAATCTTGTAATGTGATATTTTGTGGAACATTAAGTTTTTTACGCAATCTTAGCCGACTGGTCTCTATACTTCTTATTTCTCTATAGGTTAGTGAGGCTATTTCCTTTGTGGACAATCCGAGATAAAGATATGCGCATAAGCGGATGTCATTTGCGGTAAGATTTGGATAAACGGACTTAAGAGTCCTTATAAAAGAAGGATTGACCTGCTCAAAATATGTATGGAAATCACTCCCCAACTGATTGTTCTTGGTGTGTTTCAAGTCTGATATTATATTGGCAAGCATCTTTTGTGACTCTTCTCCCAGATTCTCTTCTGACTTTTGCACATTCTCCAACTGTTTGCACAACTGCTGTTGGAACTCATTTATAGCAGACAGGTCTATCGCATATTCTGTCAGTCTGCGATTGTTTCCGTCAATAGTATTGAGAAGATTTATCTCATTTCGCTTAAGTTCTTCTTGTTCGTATTCATGTATGCGTATCTGTTGTTCGTGAATAATCTTATTAGATCTGTTTTTCCGTATCAGCAGTGTCACAATCACACCTAAAAGAATCATAAAGAAGAAGCAGGCGATAATAGTCAGGTTAAGGTTTTTGGTCTGTAGCTGTGATTGGCTAAGCGATTGTTTAAGCATTGTATTGTTGTTCTGTAGTCTTTCTGTATCGTATGCTACCAATAGCTGTTGCAATTGGTAATTGTCGGTAACCATGCGTAACGAGTCGTTTATTCTGTTTGATTTGAGCAACAGCCTTGCACCCTCAATACTGTCGCCTGAAAGGAAACAAAGTTCTGACAACCGATTGTAGCCATTTGCCCTGAACTCAGAGGAGCGTATGGGAGCAAGTTCATTAATGATTACATTCTTAAGCTTCAAAAAGTCGGCTCTCCTTTTTGTCTTGACATAAACATTCGCCATCTCGATTTTCGTAGAAAGCATGCTTTCATTCATTGGTCTGCCATTCTGCATAGCTAACGCTTCTTGAAGAATGCGCTCTGCCTCATTGTAATTATTCTCCGCCTCACTGACTTCGGCAAGATTGGTATAGATATATGAAAGATAATTGTAATCGTTTGCTTTATGATAACTGATGGCTTTTTTGAGATTGTGTTTTGCTTCGGCATAATTCCGGTTTTTCAAATAAAGTATGCCAAGATTGTTGTAATACGCACTGATTTCTATGCTGTCATGATTCTTTATTATAATGTCCAAGGCCTGTTTTTGCAGTTCGATGGAGGTACTGATATTGCCTTGACGATAGCATATCTCGCTTATGTTGTTGATGATTTTACTTTCCAATTTAGGACAGGAGATACCTTTTATGTTTTTCCTGCTGCTGTTGAAATATGTCATAGCATTGCTACTTGCGCCCAGACGGCTGAAACAGAGCCCTATACGGTTATCACATTCGGAAATGAATATTTTGGTAGCAGTGTCTTTCTTAGAGGTTTTTGTAACGTCTTGTTTGAGCTCTTGTACCAATTGCATGGCGGCAGTGTATTCTCCGTTCTGAATCAGAGCGTCAGAGAGTTGCAGAAATACATTTCCGATACCAATCAACGTAGAGGAATCGTTAAGTGCAGTGGCAAATGCTTTTCTTTTTCCCTTATATGAATAGCTATTGTTTACGTTTTCGATGTTGCGTGAAAAGCATGAGTCCCATTTCCCCTTGATGTGGTTTAAGCTTTGGGAATACATACAAATACCAGACATCAACATAAAACAAAAGAGTATTCGTTTTATACTAATCCGAGATAACATTTTTTCTTTCATGACAAAGGGAAATATATTAAAAGTTCTGCTACAGATAACTATTCGAGTCTCATTATTTCTTCAGCTGTCGTATCCTTGAATGTCCGCCAGATATCTAATTTTATGGCTTTATAATCATTAAACAACTGACCGATGTATTCAATCTCAAATACAAGACGAAAATCGTTGTCGTCACACTCAGGATGAACTTCTTTCTTTGTCCCGATGCGAGCAATTTTTATGAAATACAAATCACGTATGCCCTTACGTTTCAGATACGGCATGAAATAGTATAATTTATTCAATGCTACCGTAGAGGGGAATCTCTTACCTGTATAGTATATCTTGGCTGAACGGTCAAGATACTGCTCCATGTTGTCTGCCTTAACCATGCTGATAAGAACATTCCTTGAATAGTCTATACTTAAATCTTTTCTGTCTACAAAACCATTCTTAACAATGCATTTTGGGTATTGTTCTTTGATATCTGCAAAGTTCACCTGTGGTATTACCAGTGTTTTTTGCAGCGAGTTTATTATGTACCACATCATAACAGGCGGTACAGCATTGCCTATTGCCTTGTATTGACGAATTTGTGAGACCGAATCGAAGTGGAACGTATCGGGAAAGGATTGAATACGGGCAGCCTCTCTCGAAGAGAAACGTCTGTATCTCTCACCTACCATATAGACAGGATCTGTACTGTTAAGGCTGACTTTAGCCAAATGTGCGCTGATAGTATTGCATGGTTCTGTCAGGGACATGGCACGCCCTTTATTCATTTTCTCACGCACAGATATCATTCCCCTAACCGCTTTTTCGCTAAAGAACAATGTCTCATCACAGTTGGATTCTTCCATGATCACATCACCGAGAACCTTTCGCTCTGAAGCCCTTACACTTATTGGATAATGAAATCTATGAGCATCCTCAATGTTGCGGAAACCTATCATAATAACACGTTCTCTTTTCTGAGGAATGCCATAGTCTGAAGCATTAAGCAATTTGTGAACCACTGTATAGCCTGCATCACTAAACTCTTTTATTATCATAGAGAAAGCCTTGCCCTTATTCGCGGAAAGAATGCCCTTGACATTTTCAGCTATGAAGAATCTCGGATGGCGTGCTTTAAGGATTTTCACCATTTCAAAAAAAAGCATACCTCTTTCATCCTTATAACCAAGTCTCGGAGGATTTTGTGCTGAAATGGAGAAAGACTGACAAGGGAATCCTCCAATAAGCATATCAAACTGAGGCATCTCCTCAATTTTTATATTCCTGACATCCTTCACCACACATTTGTTAATAAAGTTGTCATTGTATATTTTCGTACAATATTTGTCATTGTCAATGGCATAGACTATTTCGAAGAGATTTTCCTTGTACTCTTTCCCAAGAAAAGAAAAGCCCCCAATCACACCTAAGTCCATGCCTCCGCAACCACAGAACAGTGAAGCTACCCTTATTTTTCCCATGTCAGCAGTTTGGTTGGCTCAAAATATTCTGTAGAGAATGTTATTTCCATCCCATTGCGTGGCTCTGCCTCGATCCTGTCACTTTTATATAATGCGACAGGATTACGCAAGACAAACAGAACTTTCTCTTTCTCGCTTAACATCAGCCTGTATATGCAGTAGTGTTCCTTTATCGTTCCTGCAACACTCCACTCATTTGGCGACATATGGAAGCCATACATTTGTATTCTCTGCTTGCTGACGGTCGTCTTGACTTCAATATATCTATGGTCTTTTGTACCATCTGCCTCAAAGCTGTCAATATCGAATCCGGGATGATATGTTGGACTATCAACGATTTGCACAAGTTTAATAAATTCCTCATATCCATTTATTTTGAGACGCATCTTTTCATGTGAGCAAACAATAGCCTCACCGAGATTTCCAATGTCTTTATTTGTTCGGCTGTCTGATGTGACAACATCTTTTATTCTGTCTTCAAATACGACATCAATATCCTCGCCTTGCCCGATTATAGAGCGAATATCTGTTTTGAACAAATCAGGCTTCATCGATTTGTTGACATATTCAAACCATAGAGGCTCTACTTTAGACAGTTCATTTATCTCGATTGTCTCCTTATCGTAGAAAGACTCATAGCCACCAAACCATGACGGGTCATTGGCAAATGCGGTAAGGGCAGAGAGTTCGTTACCCTTCATTGAATAATAGCCGTTATGCTTATCCAACAGATTGGCAATTTCCATATAATCAAGAATATCACCCGCATAACGTGTCATATCACCTTTTGAGCGAGCCTTGCCAGTAAGAGACAATGATTTTGGGTCTTTAGGATTATAGTACTTGACTTTATTCTTTCTATTATCCAGTATCGTTTGGGCAATCTGATTTGGGGCGACTTTGCCACTTGTGACACGAGTGTCATTAAAGATGCAATAAGTAGCCTCTTCTGCTGACAGCGACATCTCCTTTTCATTCTTGGCCTCACTCAATAACTTGTTGCCTGCCATGAGTACCTGAATGATTGTCCGGGAAGGCTTGAATCTTATGCCGTTATTTATGATATCCTTCAAGTCTTGCGGCTTCATGTGCCCTCCCGGAAATTGGAAAGAAACAAGGAATAGTCTCAGGAATTGTGTTAAATCTTGGTTCTCATGGAGAAAGATTGCCATCTTGGATGTTTCTGTTGTGTCTTTTTCTTTATCCTCTTTGTAGAAACCAAATAAAGCAGGTATTTCAGTACGCCAATTATGCAACGTCTTGTCTGCCATGTCGATATTTCCTGGAAACATCTTTATGGCATTGAAGTACCTTTTATTATATTCCTCACATGAGCATTTCGGTATTCGGCAGCATTCATTGGCCATATAGAGTAAAACACTTTCTATATGGCTCTTGAATCGTGGCCTGACAAAATGTATTCTATACCAATACTTGTCTGGCACTTCATAGTATGTTATTTCTTTTCTTGCCATAGCGTATTTGATAATTTCAGGGCTATCGCTTTGGCCATAAGAGGCGGCACTGCGTTCCCCACTTGTTTATATTGACTGGTTTTGCTGCACATAAATATAAAATCATCGGGGAATGACTGTATACGTGCGCTTTCTCTTACAGTTGGTATCCTATCCCATTTGTAATGAAAATGATGCCGATGCCCACAGTCTATCGTAAAGCTGGGCTTTGTGCTGCATAGGCGTGTCCATGCTATATGCACTTTCCTTGTCTGCTGAAGCTCAACGGGCAGGTCTTTGTAGTTTCCCCCATCAGGAACCATTCTGATGATTTCCTTTGTCCTCTCGGTGTGTATCGTGATCTCATGGTTGTACACTCCTTTACTGTCTGTGCGTGCGTATCCCTGATATTCGCTCATTGCCTCCGTAGGGTATGAGGCTCCCTCCGGGATGGTGTCTTCAGTTAGGTCACACAGAGCCTCATAAGCTGTGACTTTAGGGGTGTCGAGGGGCTGTGGGAACTCAAAGCCCTGCTTACCCGACAGTCCCACGAAAAAGGCTCTCTTGCGGTTTTGCGGCACACCATAGTCTGAGGCAGTAAGCACTTTCACATTGATTGTGTAGCCCAGTTTCTCAAAATCACGGATAATGCTGTCCCTCACTATGCCTCCGCCAATGCCGAGAATGTTGGGAACGTTCTCCATGACAAAGGCCTTAGGGCGGAAACAGTCCACAAAGCCCACAAAGGCCTTGTACAGATTATTGCGCTTGTCCTCTATTATACGCTTTCCAGCAACGGAGAAGCCCTGACACGGTGGGCCGCCTATTATCACATCAACTTTGCTTATCTGGTATTCTTCTCTGACACGGAAAGGATCAACGATCGACAAGTCGCCACACAGTGTTCTTGCACCCGTCCTGTTGTGTTCATAGGTCACTAAAGCGTCCTGCCAGTTGTCTATCGCAAGAACGCTTGTAAGGCCTGCCATCTCAAAACCCAATGACAGTCCGCCACAGCCAGAGAACAAGTCTATGAAAGTAGGTATAGATTCTATTCTTTCTTTATCCATCAACAGATATTATTTATGAAAATAGTTTGTCAGAAACGTGAAAGTTCGGCTAATTCTACTACAAGCAATTCGATATAGATAATAAACTTTCCAAATCTGGCTGAGAAGTGTTTGTACACCATTTCGATATTGTAGTATGTTCTTTTCTCAACCGTCTGCCAACCATTTATTAGTACGTTTTTCGCAAAGACAACTTTGATGCAGTTTATGTCTTTATTTGCCATATTTTATGCTCTATAGTGCAAAGTTACAAATTTTTTTCCATATTTGTCCTATTCTTATCTAACAATTGTGTTTTATTGGCAATATATTAAAAATACTCATGCTTGGATAGAATTCATCATATTATGTGTAATCTGATATACAGAAGATATGACGCATAACTGGAATGTATCGCCAATTATATCGTGGCAAGTCCGTGGCTTGTAGGCTTGTCGCAGATGTCTGATATATTTATGTTACATATATTCACATGCTGAAAGTAATGTCTTATTCCTCATTGCATCAGTCATAAAGAGCAATCCTGCAATATTTCTCCAAGGGTAGGGTGGGTGTGTATTATGTCGTGAAGGTCGCTTATCGTGCCGTTATAGTTCATTATGGCAGTAGCTTCCTGTATTATGTCTGAGGCATGTGCGCCATAAGCATGACACCCAATGATGGTTCCGTTATTGTCGGTCAATAGTTTTACCATACCTTCTGCAACATTCATGGCAACTGCTTTTCCGTTGGCACGATAGAAAGCCTTTTTAGCTGCGTATTCAATGCCTTGTTCTTCGCATTGGTTTTCCGTTAAGCCTACACCTGCAGCTTCAGGACTTGTGAATACAGCAGACGGCATTATGTCTAGGCGTATTTTATCCTTGCATTTAAGTATGTGATTAATGCAGCGCATGCCTTGTGCCGTTGCTGCATGGGCAAGCATCATACGACCATTCACATCGCCAATAGCGTATATGCTATCAACGTTTGTCTTCATATTGTCATCTACAATAATGCCTTTGCGATTATATTCTACTCCAGCATCATCAAGTCCAATGCCGTCAGTATTTGCTTCCCTTCCAGTAGCAACAAGAACAATGTCCGCCTTAACCTGCTGATGTTTGTTTTTCTTCTCAAAAACAACGGTAAGGCATCCGTCTTCCTTGCTTATGCTTTTTACGGCAGATTGCATACAGAACTCTATTCCTCGTTTTTCCAAAGACTTACGTAGGCGTTTTGCAATGTCTCCGTCAAGAGCAGGAAGACATTCCTTAAGGAATTCTATTACAGTTACTTCACTTCCGAAGCTCTTGAAGGCAGACGCGAACTCCATTCCTATAACTCCAGCACCGATAATGCAAAGCCGCTTAGGGATACGGTCAATATCAAGAAGTTCCGTTGATGTAACTACACCTTCAGAATCAATGCCTTCAATAGGCGGCTTCTTGGAATGTGAACCTGTAGCTATGATTATGTTCTCTGCAGTCAGCTCATCATTGTTGACAATTACGGTATGAGCGTCTTTAATGGTAGCCTTACCCTTTATAAACGTTATTCCTGGTGTCGTCATAAGCGTTTCTACGCCATTTCTAAGCTGTTCTACAACTTGTCTCTTGCGGTAGGCAATCTTGGAAAAGTCTATTTCAGGGCGAGAACCTGTATATTCGCTTACGGTTTCAATAACTTCTGCCTCATGACAGAAGGTCTTTGTAGGTATGCAACCGCAGTTAAGACAAGTTCCGCCGGCATGCTTTTCTTCTATAACTGTAACGCTAAGCCCGTTCTTTGCGGCATATTCGGCAGTGTGATATCCGCCTGGACCGCTGCCTATAATTATTAAATCGGTGTTCATGGAGATATGTTTTAGTAATCAAAGTATATTGTAGTCAAATGAAGTAAAAGAAGTTCAAGACAGATGTATAGCCACTAGACTATAGTCTTGAACACCTTTTACTTCATTGACTACACGTTAACTACTTGTTCTTATAATAAGTAAGCTTAGGCTCCTTTGCAGCAAGCACGTCGTCAACCCTTCCTATAGGAGTGTTGTGAGGTGCGCTTTTTACCGTCTGCGGCTCGTCTTTAGCTTCTTGGGCTATCTGACGCATAACGGAAATGAAGCTGTCTATCGTGTCTTTGCTTTCGCTCTCGGTAGGCTCTATCATCATTGCTTCATGGAAAAGCAACGGGAAATAGATTGTCGGTGCGTGATAGCCGAAGTCAAGAAGACGCTTTGCCACATCCATTGTCGTAACCTCAGTGCTCTTGTCCTTGAGTCCGTTGAACACAAATTCGTGTTTGCACAAGCCACTGATAGGCAACTCATAGACGTCCTTCAGACATTCTTTGATATAGTTGGCGTTTAGAGTAGCAAAAGGACCTACCAGCCTGATGTTTTCTTTACCAAGAGTGAGGATATACGTATATGCCTTTATTATAACTCCGAAGTTTCCTAGGAATGCACCTACGTTTATCTTTTCGCCGTTGGTCTCTATACCGAATCCTTTTTCAGTCTTTATGACTTTCGGTGCAGGCAAGAACTCTTCAAGTCCTTCTCTTACTCCTACAGGACCGCTTCCAGGGCCTCCGCCTCCATGAGGTGTGGCGAATGTCTTGTGCAGATTGATGTGCATAACGTCGAATCCCATATCTCCAGGGCGGCATGCGCCAAGCATAGGATTAAGGTTTGCTCCGTCATAATACATCAGTCCACCACATTCGTGTACCAGTTTTGCTATTTCTGGTATCTCCGTTTCAAACAGACCAAGGGTGTTAGGGTTAGTCATCATCATTGCCGCTACCGTATCATCCAGCAGTCCACGGAGGTCATTAACGTCAACAATACCGTCAGCTGTACTTTTTACCTCTACTACTTCCAGTCCGCAAACCGAAGCAGAAGCAGGGTTTGTACCGTGAGCAGAGTCAGGTACGATTACCTTTACACGCTTTGAATCGCCGCGACTCTCATGGTAGGCACGTATAATCATAAGGCCTGTAAGTTCTCCATGAGCACCGGCAAACGGATTGAGCGTAAATTCACTAAGACCAGTCAATGCCGCCAAAGATTTCTGTAGGTTATAGTAAACCTCAAGAGCGCCTTGACAAGTATCAGCAGATTGCAACGGATGGAGATTGGCAAACGGTTTTAATGAAGATGTTTCCTCGTTGATAGAAGGATTATATTTCATTGTGCAGCTTCCAAGAGGATAGAAGCCGTTATTAACGCCGAAGTTATTGCCGCTATGGTTTGTATAATGACGAACAACCGTCATTTCGTCACATTCAGGCAGTCTTGCGTCTGTTTCTCTTCGTAGGTTTTCCGGAAGCTTATAGTTTCCAAACTCATTCTTAGGCAGAGAGTATCCTTTACTTCCGTCATGCGATAGTTCGAATATCAGCTTTCCATATAATTTGTTGTTCATATTGCTTTCGTTAACTCCTCTACTATATTAACCATATTATCTATCTCTTCCTTAGAACGGTTCTCGGTCACGGCAAACATTATATCGTTGTCTGAAACCTTTATTCCGCCGAGAATGCCGTTTTCCTTGAGCTTTTCCTGCAGAGAATCAACGTTGCCATTATACTTAACGCAGAACTCGTTAAAGAAAGGCTGGTCGTATGACAGTTCGAACTTGCCTGTCTTGATAAGTCTGTCACATAGATAATGTGCGCCAGAATATGAGAGCGAAGCCGCTTCCTTTAGTCCTTCCTTGCCCATAACAGCCATATAGACAGTTACGAACAATGCCATAAGACTTTCGTTAGAGCAGATATTCGATGTCGCTTTCTGGCGACGGATATGTTGCTCTCGTGCCTGAAGAGTCAAGACAAATACGCGTTGGCCTCGATTGTCGCGTGTTTCACCGACAATACGGCCTGGCATCTTGCGCATAAGCTTCTCAGTACAGCACATGTAACCGATATACGGACCGCCGAAAGACATAGGTATTCCGAGCGATTGGCCTTCACCTACGGCAATGTCAGCGCCAAGTTCCCCAGGAGTTTTCAATAGAGCAAGGTCAGCAGCTATTGAATTAATTATGAACAAAGCTTTCTTTTCGTGACATTTTTCTGCAACGTCGTCATAGTCTTCTATTATTCCGTAATAGTTCGGCTGCTGCACAACGACACCTGCAACACCGCCTTTGGCGAGTTTCTCTTCCATGTCGGCTTTGTCTGTAACTCCGTTTTTCTGACGTATAGTCTCAATCTTTACACCATGGAAATGAGCGTATGTATTGATTACGTCAAGTGTTTTCGGGTCAATAGTTTCCGAAACGAGCACAGTATCCGTTTTCTTTGTAGCTGCCTTCGCCATAAGAACGGCTTCGGCTGTAGCGGTTGTACCGTCATACATTGAGGCGTTTGATATATCCATTCCGGTAAGTTCTGCCATCATACTCTGATATTCGAATATGTAATGGAGTGTGCCTTGTGATATCTCAGCCTGATATGGGGTATAGCTAGTGAGGTATTCAGAACGCTCTATAATATAAGGTATTATTGCCGGGGTATAGTGGTCGTAAACGCCAGCGCCGGCAAAGCAAGTAAGAATATTATTCTTTTTGCAAAGGTCTTCAAAGAATCTTCTGACTTCAATTTCGCTTTTTGCTTCAGGAATGTCATAGTCTCCCTTAAAGCGAATCTGCTCCGGCACTTCGGAATATAAGTCATCGAGTGACTTTACTCCTATGCGTTCGAGCATCAGTCTAATGTCTTCTTCTGTATGTGGAAAATATTTGTACATAGGTTCTATGTTTAGAGAATAAGCTGACGGTTATGTTTATCAACTGGATTTCACTTATTTCTCGCAGAACTCTTCGTAAGCCTTGGCATCCATAAGGTTGTCTATTTCTGTCTTGTCAGACAGCTTTACCTTGATAATCCAGTTTTCGTAAGCGTCTTTATTGATAAGTTCTGGCTCATCTTCAAGGGCTTCGTTGATTTCTTCAACAGTACCGCTTACAGGAGACATAAGGTCGCTTGCTGCCTTAACGCTTTCTACAGCACCAAACTCTTCGCCTGCTTCAACCTCGTCGTCAACTTCTGGCATGTCAACGTAAACTACGTTGCCTAATGCATGTTGTGCATAGTCGGTAATGCCTACATAGCCGTATTCGCCTTCAATCTTTACATACTCGTGTGACTCAGAATAGTAGAGTCCTTCAATAATCTTTGCCATATCTTTTATATTTTTATTTTGTTTTTATTCTTGTTATGTGTAATCTTGAATCCTGATAATAGGTTTACTTCTTGTAATGCTTGTCGTAGAATTTCTTCTTTACTACTTTTCCCGGGAACGTCTTCTTGCGAATCTGCACTTCTACTTGTGTGTCAAGCTTTGCGTATGTGGCATCTATCAATGCCATACATATGCTTTTGTGAGTAGAAATAGACTGGTAGCCGGTTGTTACTTCGCCTATCTCTATTCCGTCGTGCAATACTGCATAACCGTGACGTGGAACAGCATGTCCTTCAAGTTCTATTCCTACAATCTTATGGCTTACGCCTGTTTCCTTTTGTCTTGCGATAGCTTCCTTTCCGATAAACTCTTCCTTGTCGAGTTTGCAGAATATTCCAAGCCCTGCCATTATAGGAGAAATGTCCTTGCTAAGCTCATCTCCATACAGAGGCAAGCCTACTTCAAAGCGCAAAGTGTCTCTGCAACCAAGGCCGCAAGGTTTGCAACGGTCGCTAGCCATAAGCTTGTCCCACTGCTTGCGAATGTATTCATGGCTTCCGTAAATCTCGAAACCGTCTTCGCCTGTATATCCTGTGCGGCTTATAACTATGTTTTCTCCATCAGAAACGATAGTTTTCGTTGTGTAAAACAATAGTTCTGCACATGCTATTCCAAGCACTTCTTCCGTTACCTTCTCTGAGTCAGGTCCCTGTATAGCCAATTGGCCGTAGTATTCAGAACGGTTTTCAAGGTTTATGTCAAAGCCTTCAGCGTTGCCTTTCATCCATTCTACGTCTTTGTCTATATTGGCAGCATTGATTACAATAAAGAAATCGTTGTCGCCCATCTTGTAAACGAGCAAGTCATCTACAGTGCCTCCGTCTTCATACAGCATCATGCCATATTGTATTTTCCCTTTCTCCAGCTTGCTTACATCGTTGGTGAAGATGTGGTTAACGTAACGTTCAGCATCAGGACCGGTAACTGTTACTTCTCCCATGTGTGAAACGTCAAATACGCCACAGGCATTTCTTACGGCGTTATGCTCGTCAATGATTGATGAATATTGTATTGGCATGTCAAACCCGCCAAACGGTTGGATAAGAGCTTTCAGCTCAACGTGTTTGTCATAAAGACATGTTCTTTTATTTTCCATATATAGAATAGGTAATTGATTTAATTATTATTCATTAGTCAAAAATCTCACGAACTCTTCTTTGTCAAGGTTCATTATTATGTCATCTACTCTTTCGGGCAGGACTTTTTCTATTGCACTATGCGTTAGCTCTATATTCTTCAAACGGTCAAGAAGCCCTTTGTCCAAGTCGCCGGTAAGGAAAAAATCGCCCAAAAGATTAATCTTCTTGATAGTTCCGTTCTTCATTTCTATGCGAGCTTCGAAGTCTCCAACCCCGTCTATTCTTCGTTTTCTGATAAGAGTATATCTGGGATTGTTGCCATAGATGAATTCTTCTGTCAGATATTCTTCTTCTATCTTCTCGATTTCCTTGATGGCTTCTTCATTCAGTGTGGTTTCTGCATCGCACAGATTCTCGTGTGCAAACTTCTTGAACTCATGTATGTCTATATCAACATAGTCCTTTAGCAGTGCTATGTGTTGTCTTACGCTGCTCACTCCCTTGCTGAGAAGTTTCTCGTCTGATGGAGTTATTGCTCCTATCATATTGCGCATGTCAGTGTCATACAGCATGGTGCCATGAACAATGCTCTTTCCGGGAATGTGGTAAAAGGCATTGCCCGAAACCTTTTTCCCGTCAATCATTATATCGTTTCTTCCGCTTGCAACTGCTTCTACTCCCAGTTTTCTTAGAACAAGCACCACCATATTGATATATCTGTTGAAGGTAAACCCTACGTTTTCCTCGCTTGTGATATATGAAAACATGATGTTGCTCATGTCTGCATACACGCATCCACCTCCGCTTTTCCTTCTATAGGTCTTTATTCCGTGCTCACGACAGTAGTCAAGGTTTACTTCGTTCTCTATCAACTGGTTGCGTCCGAAGATAACGGATGGCTCTACTTGCCACATGAAGAAACAATCAGCTTCGTTCATATAGCGTGCCACGTATTCTTCCATTGCCAGATAAAACGACAGGTTCCTTGTCTTTTCTTCGGGTAGTGCAATATATAGCATTTCTGTTTACGGGATTAAACTTGTTATTTGGCATAGTCTTCTTGATGCCTATGCAAACTTACATAAAAACGACGTAATAAACGAATTTTTCAGGAATAATAATGCAATAATTTTTCGGCAATATTTTCTTGCTGACAAAATATGAAAATAATATTACTTTGGCTTACAATTAATGACTTTTTCCCGTTATAAAATAAAAATAAGGAAAAGGGTATTTTGTGTATGTTGTCTGTTAATCGTACATTTTATATATAATATATAGGAGTATGATTGTTTGGTTATTGTTGTTTGTCGGTATCTATTTCTCCAATAATACTGTCTCTGAAAGACTTTTCTATATACCTTAGCCCCTTCTCTGTGCAGCATCCTCGCAAGAAGATGAAAGTAAAGGTGCGGAAAATGTCAAAAAGAGAAAAGTCTATGTATAGCTTCTCCTGCATCACACAGTTCATAGCGGCATCTCCCAATTTGTCAAGTATGTCATAATTGATGTCGTTTCTTAGGAAACCGTTTTCAATGCCTTTCTTCATAAACTTGCGTGATTTCTCGTGTTGCCTTAGTTTGTCCTCTTTTAGAAATTCCACGATGCGGGAGTATTTGTGTACTTCCGTAAAGAATAGGGGATTGATGCTTTCCAAGTCCTTTAGTTTCAGACGGAGACTGAAAGCCATAAGGTCCATTTCGTTTTTCGCTATCTCGGCGTATGCCTCATTTGTCTTCCTTGTTTCTTCCGCATCATATTTTACGCACTCATAAAGCAGGTCTTCCTTGTTGCTGTATATTTCATATAGAGTACGTTTAGAGATAGACATCTCCGTCGCTATGTCATCCATCTTTACCGCCTTTATGCCCTTTTGCTTGAATAGCGACAATGCCGTGCTTAAGATTTTCAATCTTAAACTATCACGATAAGCGGTTGTATTATTGTTTTTCTGCATAAAAATTCATTTTCACTCGGATGACAATGCAAAGTTAATAATTTATTTAAAAAACTATTCGCTTTCATATATTTTTTTATTAAATTTGCACGGCTCTTATGATGAATCATAAGAAAAACAAGAAAAGAACAAGATAATAATACATAGGATTATGGTAAAAATAACAAAAGAAGCCGCTCTTGAATATCATTTAAACGGCAAACCAGGAAAAATTGAAGTAAAACCTACTAAACCTTACAGTACACAAACCGACCTTAGCCTTGCTTATTCGCCAGGTGTAGCATATCCTTGCCTTGAGATACAGAAGACTCCTAACGATGCCTATAAGTACACAGCAAAAGGTAATCTTGTTGCAGTAATAAGCAACGGAACGGCAGTTCTAGGACTTGGCGACATTGGTGCCATGAGTGGAAAGCCTGTTATGGAAGGTAAGGGACTTCTGTTCAAGATTTACGGAGGCATTGATGTCTTCGATATAGAAGTAGACGAAAAGGATCCGGAGAAATTCTGCGAGGCTGTTGAGAAGATTGCTCCTACATTCGGAGGAATAAATCTTGAAGATATCAAAGCTCCTGAATGTTTCTACATAGAAGAAAGACTAAAGAGAACGCTCGATATTCCTGTAATGCACGATGACCAGCACGGTACAGCCATTATCTCTGCGGCAGGTCTTAAGAATGCTCTTGAGGTGAACGGCAAGAATATCGCTGACGTGAAGATTGTAGTAAACGGTGCAGGTGCCGCGGCTATCTCATGTACAAAACTATATATGGCTCTCGGAGCAAGAAAAGAGAATATCGTAATGCTCGATTCTAAAGGTGTTATTACCAGCGACCGCGAGAATCTGACAGAGCAGAAGAAGATGTTTGCAACAGACCGTCGTGATGTGCATACGCTTGAAGAAGCTGTTAAAGGTGCAGATGTGTTTGTTGGACTCTCAAAAGGTAACGTTCTTTCACAGGATATGATTCGCTCTATGTCTGACCAGCCTATAGTTTTTGCATTGGCAAATCCTGTTCCTGAGATTTCATACGAAGACGCTATGGCAAGCCGTCCTGACGTTCTTATGTCTACAGGTCGCTCTGACTATCCTAACCAGATAAACAACGTTATCGGTTTCCCATATATCTTTAGAGGAGCTCTCGACGTTCATGCTACAGCTATTAATGAAGAAATGAAGATGGCAGCTGTTAATGCCATTGCAGATCTTGCAAAGCAGCCTGTGCCTGATGTTGTCAATGATGTTTACAAAGTAAATAACCTTACGTTTGGACCTTCATACTTCATTCCGAAACCGGTAGACCCTCGTCTTATTACAGAAGTTTCTGCTGCTGTAGCAAAGGCTGCTATCGAAAGCGGTGTGGCACGTAATACAATAACCGACTGGGATGCTTACAAGAACAGTCTGCGTGAACTTCTTGGACAGGAAACTAAGCTTACCCAGAAGCTTTACGATACAGCGCGTAAGCACCCGCAGCGTGTGGTATTTGCTGAAGGTATTCACCCTACGATGCTGAAAGCGGCAGTTCAGGCAAAGAACGAAGGTATCTGTCAGCCAATCTTGCTTGGTAACGACGAGCGTATTACAAAATTGGCTAATGAACTTGACCTTAGTCTTGAAGGCATAGAGATAGTTAACCTCCGTCATGACAACCAGAATGACCGTCGTGAACGTTATGCGCACATACTTGCCGACAAGCGTAAGCGTGAAGGATATACTTTCCAGGAAGCTAACGACAAGATGTTCGAGCGCAACTATTTTGGTATGATGATGGTAGAGACAGGTGAAGCAGACGCGTTTATCACTGGTCTTTATACCAAATATTCAAACACAATCAAGGTTGCAAAGGAAGTAATTGGTATACAGCCTGAATATAATCACTTCGGTACAATGCATATCTTGAACACCAAGAACGGTGTACTCTATATTGCAGATACTCTTATCAACCGTCACCCAGACAAGGATGTTCTTGAAGATATAGCACGTCTCAGTGCCATGACGGTTAAGTTCTTCAATGAAGAACCGAAGATTGCAATGATTAGTTATTCTAACTTCGGTACTGACGAAGGCGGAAGCCCTGCACAGGTACATGCTGCTGTCGCTAATTTGCAGAAGCGTTATCCTGATTTGATTATTGACGGTGAGATGCAGGTTAACTTTGCTCTTAACAAAGAGCTTAGAGATGCCAAGTATCCGTTCTCTCGCCTGAAGGGTAAAGATGTAAATACGCTTGTATTCCCTAATCTCAGCAGTGCCAACAACGCTTACAAGCTACTCAAGTCGCTTGATGCAGACACCGAGATTATCGGCCCTATCCAGATGGGATTGAACAAGCCTATACACTTCACCGACTTTGAAAGCACTGTTCGCGACATAGTAAATGTTACCGCTGTAGCAGTTATTGATGCATACGTACAGAAGATCAAGGAAGGAAAGAAGTAAAGAACAATAACGGTGATTGGATAGAACCGTTTGGCTGTCGTTTATTGTGTACAGAGATATTAATATAATAAATTCACTACGGAGAAAGAGGTATATGCATAATCATGCGTATACCTCTTTTATTATGTCAATAGTGTATGTAAGATATTGTTCCCTTTATTTATAACTGTTTTTACCTACATTTATCTCCTTCTATTAACGTTACCCTTCTGTTCATCGGGATTTCTGTTCACCGATGTTGTGAGTATAAGGAACCAACGGTCGGCGGCCCGATAGGGGAAAGCCAATTGCAATCCGCTTAAATATACTTATTTCAGATACCTCATCTGTAGAATAGTGTGGAATCTGTGACTATAACCCTACCTTTTAGTCTTTGAGCAGCTTCCCAAGCCTTGCTGACCTTTCTTTCCGGCTCGTTCACTTCGGTTTCCACTATCTTTTCAGCCTTAACCTCTGCCTTTTGTTCCTGCTGCTTTTCCAATTCGTTTGCCATAGCTTTTTCCTTTCTTTATTGTTTTCCGCTGCGAAGATAGTAAAAAATGTTGAAATAAACCAAAAAAGGCGATGATTTTATAGTGAATAGTTTATAGGGAATAGTGAACTTTTTCGTTAAGCCAGATGAAAAATG
>JAUNIZ010000224.1 GCA_030523165.1 Prevotellaceae bacterium | reverse complement strand
GTATCATTGCTGTCTGAATTGCGCCTACGTAAGCTAATTATGTCATTTGTCAACGCTTTTCAAGCAATGCCACATTTTCTACATGGGGCGTATGAGGGAACATGTCAACAGGCTGAATCTCTATTACCTTGTATTCTGAATCCATCAGAGCAAGGTCACGTGCCTGTGTAGCAGGGTTACAGCTTACATAGACTATCCGTCTCGGACTTGTCCGTAATATCGTGTCAACTACATCTTGATGCATTCCTGCACGTGGAGGGTCTGTTATTATTACGTCCGGGCGACCGTTTTCTGCAATGAACTCATCGGTAAGAATGTCTTTCATGTCACCGGCATAGAACGTTGTGTTGTCTATTCCGTTAATTCTAGAATTTACCTTTGCATCTTCTATCGCCTCAGGAACATATTCTATACCGACAACTTTCTTTGCATAGCGTGAAACGAAGTTGGCTATTGTTCCTGTTCCCGTATAGAGGTCATACACAAGTTCATCGCCTGTAAGACGCGCAAAGTCTCTTACGACAGAATAGAGATGGAACGCCTGCTCGGTATTAGTCTGATAGAAACTCTTCGGCCCTACCTTGAACTTCAATCCATCCATCAACTCATAGATGTAGTCATTGCCACGGAACACTTCAACCGTAAGGTCATTAAACGTGTCATTGCATTTCTGGTTGTCAACATAAAGCAATGATGTAATTTCAGGAAACTTGTCTGCAACGAACTGAAGCAGTTGCAGAGCACGTTCCTCATCGCCAGCTTCGTCATAATGGAACTGTATCAGAACCATCCACTCACCTGTATCAGAGTTGCGTATCATAATATCACGTAATAGACCATGTTGTTCCCTTATGTCAAAGAACGTCATGCCTGTAGAGTAGGCATAGTCTCTTATTTCATTTCTGATTCTATTCTGCAAATCATCCATCAGATGGCATTTCTCTATCGGAAGAATCTTGTCGAATGCACCTGTGATATGGAATCCGATAGCGTTCATCTGAGTAAATTCCGCGCCTGTTGATATTTCTTCTTGCGTAAGCCATCTCTTGTTAGAACATCCGAACTCAAGTTTGTTTCTATATGCCCATTGCTTGACCGAGCCTAATATTGGTCTCATATCAGGGAGTTCTACCTTTCCAATACGTGTAAGCTGGTCTTTCACCTGCTTCTGTTTCATCGCCAACTGCTCTTCGTAAGGAATGTTCTGCCACTTGCAACCACCACATATTCCGAAATGACTACACAATGGCTGGGTGCGTCTTTCGCTATATTTTATGAACCTAATGGCTTCTGCTTCACAATAGCTGTGTTTTTTTCTCTTGACTTGCAAGTCTACCACATCACCAGGAACGCAAAACGGCACAAAGACTACCATTTCATTTACTCTCGCCAGAGCCTTTCCTTCTGCGGCATAATCTGTTATTGTTATATTCTCAAGAACCGGTAACGGCTTCTTCTTCCTGCTCATCTGTTGTTATTCTGTTTTTTTCTATAATGTTAATGTCTAATGATTCTTTTATAAAAGATAATGCAAACATACGAAAAAAATCTGATATATTGAAATAAAATCAGCCTTTATATGTTCTTGCAATGAATTATATTTCTGCTTTTGGCTATCTTTGACTACAAATTACACATTAATTCACCTGTACCTGCTGATAGCCTACCAGTCGGTCTGCACGCTCTCCCTGACCTCTATAATATATCAGAGCCTGATATTTGTTCTCTGTCTGATAATAGCTACCCTCTGTCGGCATAATTCTTGTTACGCCATCATCGCCAAGCAAAACATACTGATAGGAATAATAACCCTGCTTCTGCATTAACGTAGCGTGATAGCATTTAGCCTCATAGTCATATTCCATTCTGTATTCTGGAGTAAATCTGTCATTTGTCCAAACACCGTTTATATATACCTCGCCGTCTACCTTCTGAGGGCAATTAAGCGTATAATGAACCATAACATATTCTGAAGTATAGTCGTTTTCTACATTATCGCTGTTTCTTATATAGAAACAACCATTAGCGTCTTCATCGTAAACATAGTTAGGGCGAGGTTCTGATACAAACGGATAAACGTGATATTGCTCTCCGTCCCAGTCTATTCGGTCAATACCCATAGTCGGATGTGTGACGTCAAGTATCTCATATTTATGATATTCGTTACCTGCAGTGAATATAAGATCACGGTTATGTTCCCATTTCATTCCGTTTGCCATAACGTATTGTGGCTTAGCGTTTATCTTGGCATTATCCCATCTTCCATTCTGCATAACGGTTGTCTTTATCTGACTATTAGGGTCGAGCACTCTCAACGAGCCGTAGTCTACCTGTATCGACACTTGTTGATGCGCCTTGTTAATGTCTATGTCGGTATTGGTGGTAACTCCCATACTTACTGACATCAATGGTTCAAGCACCATGAAATAAGCCGTTAGTATCTCTCTGTTGTCATCGTTTTCATCGTAAACGGTGACTTTATAGTTGCCGCTCATCTTTACACGGCATTTGTCGTTAGGTATAGAGAATGAATAGTGAGTATAAAGCACCGTGGTGTTTATTGATTCCTGACTGTCATCAATAGTGTTTCCTTCGGCGAAACCAGTAATATAGTCACTCGTAAATATCTGGTCAGAAACAGTCCAGTCTGCTTCACAATGCTCAATCTTATACACATATCTATGATATGCGTGTGTCAAGTCATCAAAACCGATGTTTATTCTGTCTGACGCGCTATTGCTATTCAGTTTCACAACAGGTATAGAAAGCCAGTCAGAGCCAGCTACGACCTGCAACGACATGATGTTCTTGTCGTAAATCTCGTTTCTTTGCGCTAACGAAGAAACAAGGCAAGAGAACAACAATATTAGTGTATAGATTATCTTCATCGGTTTTATCTTTAATTATATTATCAGAAGTCGGTGGAGTTAAAGCAGTTATCGCTTGTTTCTTTCATAAAGGAAGTTTATGCAGATTCCTTATATTTTCTCCAAATCATTGTCTGATATAAGAAGTGTCAAGGCATTTGCATTGAACTTAGAATAACTCCTTTAACTCCAGACTTCTGAGATTCAATTCTTTATTTAAAGGCTATGACGCATGTCATCTCCTTGTCTAAATAGAATGTTTGCGTAACGGTGTCTTTACCGTTTACTATTTCCGCTCTTGTATAAATGTATTTTCCCGGAACGTTTGATTCACCATACTTGATGCTTTTCTTGAAAAGGCGATTAGTGCTCGCAGCTTTCTTCATTACACCTACTATGCTATCGGTAATGTATGATGTAGAATCTATGCCGGCAAAACTAACAGAATAGTCGCTTACAACAAGATTCTCATCAAGAAAAGCCTTGACAACACTTTCCGCTTTATGTTGCTTTCCGCAACTGAAGAGCAACATGATGAATGACAAACTTATGAATATTCGCCTCATATATAAATCAGGTGAAATTATTCTTCTGGTATATTCTTCAATATTTCGAGCAGATGATCCCAAACCATTTGAACGGTTGGTATGAGCAGACGCTCGTCTGGAGAGTGAACGCCACGAAGTGTTGGACCCATAGAAACCATGTCGAGGTTTGGATATGTCTTTGAGAAAAGACCACACTCTAGACCTGCGTGGATACCTATTACCTTCGGTTCCTTGTTGAATAGCTTCTTGTATGTCTCGACAACAATATCGGTCAGCTTGCTGTTCGGATTCATCTTCCATGCAGGATATGAACCGTCTTGCTTAACTTCTGCGCCTGCTAACTGGAACGCTGCCTTAACGGTGTTGCCCATATTGTTCAAGTTGCTCATCACGTTTGAACGCTGAGAAGCAACGACGTTTATCTCATTCTCTGTTGTCTGAACACTTGCAACGTTGCTTGATGTCTCTACCATCCAAGCCAATGCCTCGTCTTGACACATTGAGAAAGGTCCGTTGTCTACTGCCTGCAATGCCAATATCAGATTCTTACCCACGCTTGAAGGCATAACTGGTGTTGCGTCTACGCTTTCAAGATTGAAGTCTATTGCGTCTTCTGTAACGTGGAATTCGTCTTCTACGTCTGCTGTATACACATTCAAGTCAACTCTCACGTCTTCCTTATATTGCGATGGAACGGCAAATACAACAATTCCGTCGCGTGGAATGGCATTGTGCAGCTTTCCAGAATTGAAGCTTGCTATACGGACGTCAAACTTCTCTTGTTCCATATAAATGAAACGTGTCAACAGCTTAATGCCGTTCGCGAACTTCTTGTTTATATCATCACCGCTATGACCGCCATGCAGACCCTTCAACGATAGTTTCATGAAGAAATAGCCTTCTGGGGCAGCTTCACGCTCGAAAGTGAACTTTGCTCTTGTAGTAACACCACCTGCGCAACTGATAAAGAACTGACCTTCGTCTTCGCTATCAAGATTTATGAGCATATCGCCTGTCATGAAACCTTCTTTCATTCCGTCTGCTCCTGTAAGACCTGTTTCCTCATCGCGTGTGAAAACACATTCTATCGGGCCATGTTCAAGTGTGTCATCGTCAAGAATAGCCATTTCCATAGCACAGCCTATGCCGTCGTCAGCGCCCAGTGTTGTTCCCTTTGCACGCATCCAGTCACCGTCAATATATGTCTCGATAGGGTCATTGTCAAAGTCTATGTCTACGTCAACAAGCTTGTCGCACACCATATCCATGTGGCTTTGAAGAATCACCGTCTTCTTGTTCTCATATCCTTTTGAAGCCTTCTTTCGTATCAGAACGTTACCCGTCTCGTCTACTATAGTCTCCAAACCTCTTTTTGTTCCGAATTCTCTCAGATACTCAATGATTTTCTCTTCACGCTTTGATGGGCGTGGAATCTTGTTGATTGCTGCAAATTGCTCAAATACGCAACTTGGTTTCAAGTTATTCTTATCCATTATTCAATTAATTTGATATTATGTTATATATCTTTTTACAAGACAATCGCATACAAAAATCCAAAATAAACCGTTTTATTAGTTCTTATTCAGATTTGTATTATCTTTTAACATGATAAGCTATGCATAGAAAGAAAAAATAAATGATTTTATTTTGTTCTTATCTCACTTTGCATTATCTTTGCATGCAAAAATAAGAAAAAATGATAGAAACTTTTCTGATAAGCGTGT
>JAUNIZ010000223.1 GCA_030523165.1 Prevotellaceae bacterium | reverse complement strand
CAGCATATCTTCAAAGCCTATAAATATACATGTATACCTTCAATTTATGCTAAATATCTGATAATCAGATATAATTTATATTGAATGTAGCCCTAAATATAGTTAATTTATAGATATGGTAGACATTATTTACAGTTTCAATTTGATTGTTTTTACGGATTTTGTGTTTATCTTTGCAACGGAAAGTTAAATTTTAAAATCGTTTTGATATGAGAAAAAATCTACTTACTTCTGTTGTGTCTGCAGGATTACTTGCTTTCTCAACAAACGTTGTGGCTCAAACTTTTTTCACAACAACAAATAAAAATAGTACAGACATTATGCCTAAATGTATTCAGGAATATTCCACAGGAGACAAGAATCGTTCTTTGGAATCATTCCTAAAGGCTAATAGCTCTGAAAGTGTTGTTCCTGATAATGTTGAAAGAACCGTCGTTTTTTCTGAAGACTTCAGCAAATGGACTGCAGGTTCGGAATCAGAACCAGATGAAGTTGATGTAACACAGAATCAGGAGACTTTTGATGCTCTTATGAATGTTACTGGCTGGAGCGGTTTAATGGCATATCAGGCTGGTGGCTATGCTTATCTTGGTTGGGATGAGGTCGGCGATGACGGACCAGGTTATCTTATGACTCCTATCATGGACTTGCGTGGTGAAAGCGGCCAAGGAGTATATCTTCTAAAGATAAGAGCTAAGAGTGTTAATCCAACTGCCGAAACACAGACTTTGCAGACTTGGTCTTTCAACGAGGGAACATCGTCCCTTATTAATGCTTCTCCTGCCTATATAACAACAGAATGGACAGAATGTGAATATCTTCTAAGCGGTGGTGTAGAGAAAACATCAATTATGTTTTATGGAAATTCAGGCAAAGTATTGATTGATGAGATGCAGATTTTCTCTTTGACATATCCTCTCAACACTCCGAAAGTAAGCTCATTCGCGCTTACTGATGCAGCTCAGTTTACTGTTAAATGGAGTGCTATTGAAGGTGCTACATCATATTATGTATATATCACAAACAATGATTTGGATATAACTGTTGCTGAAGCGGAGGTTACAACAAATGAGGCTGTTCTAAATATGGATACAGCTGTTGACCCAGAAGTTTATTATAGTGTTAGAGTTGTTGCAAAGAATTCTGAAGGAGAATCATACGAAGGTGGCGCAACAGATATTTTCGATGCTGCTGGAGAAATGACTACACCTGTTGCTCTTGCTGCAACTAATGTGTCAGAGAATGGTTTTACTGCAAACTGGGAGGCATCTACATTTGCTCGTCAATACGGTTTGAATATGAATCATACACATACAGCAACTGCTGACGCAGAAGAGTATGTTTATCTTGATGAAGATTTCAGCCTTGTGCCAGAATCTGCTACAGCTGAAACTCCGTTGATGATGATGCTTTGCAGCCTTGACAAATATCTACAGTGGGGTGGCTGGACAGCAGACCTTGCAGTATTTATGTCTAACTCAATGATTCTGACAAATATATATTCAAGCTATGGATTGACAGGAAAGATGGTTTCTCCACAGTGTGATTTCTCTGTTGGTAACGGAACAGTAAATGTAAGCATCAGCGGATATTCTGCTGCAGACGATTTTGTTGTTGGTATATATTTCATGGATGAAAACGGTGACGAGATTGAAGGTAGCCGTCAGTCAATGGAGTTTGCTCCTTACTCACCATCTACACAAACAGTTTCTGTAACAGGAGGTAAGCAGAATTCTAATCTTGTAATAGAAATTGAAGACGCTGCAGAGACAGGTGATATGTTGCTTATTAGCGGTATGAATATCTCTACAACACTTAACATGGGTGAGACAGTTGATACATACAGATACTATTATGTTGATTATCCACAGACATCATATACAATGGAAGCTCCTTTAAGCGATGCAGATAAATATTCATATAGCGTATTAGGTTACTTCTCTGATGACTATATGAGCGACTTGTCAAATGTTGTATCTGTAGATTATTCAACTGCTATCAAGTCATTGAAGAACATCGGCAATGCTAAGGTTTATTCTTCTGAAGGCAACATCGTAGTAGAGAATTCTGACGCAGAAGTATCTGTTTACTCTATCGATGGCCGTAAGGTTGCTGATTTCAATACTGTAGGCACTAAGTCAATAAGCCTTCCAAAGGGAATGTACATTGTTAAGTCAGGCAACGAGACATATAAAGTCATGAATAAATAAATGATGAACATAAAAGTCATTAGGTTAATATTTGTCTGTGCGATAATGCTTTGCGGCATTACCGCACAGGCTGCTTCTGTATACGTCGGTTATTGCGACGGACAACTTGGCGATAGAGGATATAGCAAGACAGGAAGCGGTACGGTTTCGGCTGCTATCATATTCCCTAAAGCTGCAATTACCAAGTATGAAGGCGCTAAGATTACCGCTATAAGAATAGGTCTTATAACAACCGACGGCATTTCTAACGTTCGCGGCTGGATTAGAGAAGACCTTGAAAGCGAGAATCTTGCCGAGGCAAGTCTTTCGTCTTTTACTTCTGGATGGAATGAAGTTGCTTTGTCCACTCCAATAACAATAAGCGGCAATGACAGCATTGCTATAGGCTATTCGTTTGATCAGTCTAAATCAGTGAAATGTATGTCTGTCGCTGGATCTGATGAAAAGAACGGCTATTGGGTTGCTAAAGACGGTTCATGGCAAAACAGAAGCGACGATTATGTAGGCTCTTTGTCTGTTGAAATAGTTTTAGAGGGCGACAATGTTCCTGACACAGACTTGGAAATATTGTCGTTTACCGCAGACAATGAGCAGGTGAAATACGGTGACGACTTTGTTGTTACATGTATAACACGTAACTCTGCGCTGAAGCAACTGCAGGATATTGTTTATTCATGCTATGTCAATGAGACTCTCGTTGGGCAGACTACCGTAGAGAAGACAATGGATTATCGTGACTGCGACACTATTAGCTACACGCTTAATTCTGAAGCGCTTTCTATCGGGATAGGCACTCCTGTAAAGATAATAGCAAAGTCTGCAGGCGACGTGAAGCTCGACAATGACACGGCTTTTGTCTATATGTCTACATATACAGATACATATACCCGCAAGGTTCTGCTTGAAGAATTCACTTCAGAGTTTTGTTCTAATTGTCCTCGCGCGATAGAAACAATAGCCACCGTTCTTTCTATGGGTTATGAAGACAAGACTGTCTGCGTTTCTCATCATTCAGGCTATCAAAATGATTGGCTGACAACGGAGCATGATGAAGGACTGGAATGGTTTTATGGCGATGACGGAACATACGCTCCTGCAGGCATGTTTGACCGCACACAGAATGATGCTTATGGTTCAGAAGTTCCTGTATTCGGTATAGCATATTCTGATACCTATCGCCCAATGCTTGATGTTGCTTTGGAGGCTCCGGCTTTTGTGAAAGTTGAGCCTACCGCTACCTACGATGAAAATTCGCGTAAGTTGCAGATTAGCGTATCGGCTGAGAAGATGCCGATATTCGACTATCAGTGTCCAGAGTCACGTATCAACATCTATATAATAGAGGATAGTATTCTTGCACATAGCCAGGCTGGATACAGCAGTTCTACATTCCGCCATCGTCATGTATTCAGAGAGTCATTGACAGGGCAGTGGGGAACTCTGATGGAGTGGGCTGGCGATAGCCATACATCGCAGTATGAAACAACTCTTGCTGATGAAATTGACGCAAAATACGTGCGTGTTGTAGCTTTCATTTCAAACTATGACGCAAACGACCGTAACAACTGCAAGGTGTATAATTCAGGGGAATTTGAACTGAAATCACTTTCTACGTCAATACATGGCATCTACAGCGAGAGCAAGAATGTGTCACGCGTGGAATATTACGACATGAACGGCATGCGCATTATGTCTCCTGAAAGAGGACTTTACATCAAGAAAACCGTATTTACAGACGGTTCTGTAGATGTAGACAAAATGTTCTTGTCCAATAGATAGTGGCATTGACAGAGGCAATCTATGGAAGTTTTTATTTTAATTAATGCCTTTTCTATTATAAGAATGACCATACGATATGCCTTTTTCTTTACTTTTATTTGACGTATGTCAATAAAAATGACATTAGAATATTAAAGTCATGCCTGTCTATTGCTAATATTTCAAAAACACATTATCTTTGCATCGTGTTTTTCATAGTATTAGATTTAAGGTTAACAAAAGGTTGGGACTCGGCGGAGTCCCATTTTTTTTGCCCATAAGCGTTTAGCTTATTTCGTAGGGCAATATGAATATCCGATTGTTATTCGCTTGTAACCTTATATTCTTCAAGCTGTTCAAGCTTTAGCCCATTCAGAATCTTGATAGTACGTGTATAGGCTTCAGTAGTCTTGTTTTCCTCTGTTTCAGGTCTGAAATTGACTTTCGCTCTTCTAAGACACTTCTTTGGTGTCCAATCAGCCGGTGAGTCTGCCGGTTTTGTACTGATTGTTACCTTGAACGAACCTAAACCGTTGATAACTACACGACTGCCGTTCAGGAGTTCACGCCTTATTACTGTAGAAAGTTCTGTGAGCACTGCAATCACGTCTGACTTCTTCATTGAACAGTTTTCCTGTATAAATTCAGCAAGCTCATTGATGCCTACAACGTTAGAAACTACGGTTCTTGCATACCATTTACCTACGTATGTACTACCCTTTTTCTTGTCCTGGTATAGTTTATACTTAACTGTCATAAACTTTGTGTTTTTTAGTTATTAATATTAAGTTACTTAAAAAAAATCACATTCATTTGGCTATAATGTAAAATTATCGCCGTAAAATATTTATAAAAATACTTCGGTGGCAAATATACTGCAATATATCATAACTTCCAAATTTTATCGTGATTATTTTTATGTTTGTCCATTAAATATTTTAGTTTATGTTCTATAACTTTAATTCATTGTGTCATGAATATGGTAAAATAGCTTACTATTTGTATTTTCTTGACGCTCTATAACTCGCGTAAAATATTTTTCAAAATATTTTTCCGTAAAATCGCGAGTTTTGAGTGTGCAATCGTAACTTACAACATATAAGTCTGTTACGGCGATTATAAAGATAATGTGCAGAAATATAAGGCTTTTTAACTATCAAAAGTGCCTCTTTTGATTAGCTAAAGTGCCTCTTTC
>JAUNIZ010000222.1 GCA_030523165.1 Prevotellaceae bacterium | reverse complement strand
AACTAAGATTGGCTTGGGACATTATAGAAAAGACAAGCGCCAATCTTTTCTTGACGGGAAAGGCAGGAACGGGAAAGACTACTTTTCTGAAACGATTGAGGGAAGTTTCGCCGAAGCGAATGGTTGTTCTTGCGCCAACGGGCATAGCTGCAATCAACGCAGGTGGCGTTACTATTCATTCGTTCTTCCAGTTGCCTTTGTCTCCTTACGTTCCTGGCGCATCATATTCGAATGCCGAAAACAAATACTTCAGATTCAGCAAGCAGAAGCGCAACATAATACGCACAATGGATTTGCTCGTGATAGATGAAATCAGTATGGTAAGGGCTGATTTGCTCGATGCCGTTGATTCCGTCATGCGACGCTATCGCGACCACTTCAAGCCTTTCGGTGGTGTGCAGCTGTTGATGATAGGCGACCTTCAGCAGCTTGCCCCGGTTATAAAGGAAGAAGAGTGGGGCATGTTGAGCCAATATTATGACACACCGTATTTCTTTTCAAGCAATGCCCTGAATCAAGCAAAGTATCATACTATAGAGCTTAAGAATGTCTATCGCCAGCAAGACCAGCATTTCATATCTCTATTGAACCAGATAAGGGAAAACAAGGCTACTGACGAAACATTGCATGAACTCAACAAGAGATATGACCCAACGTTCACACCTTCGGCTGATAGCGACTATATACGTCTGACTACACATAACTACCCGGCACAGCAGATAAACGAATACGAACTATCGCTTCTGCCTTCAAAAGAATATACATTCAAGGCAGAAGTAAGCGGAACATTTCCCGAAACATCTTACCCTGCTGACGAGCTTCTTGTATTGAAGCAAGGCGCGCAGATAATGTTCATAAAGAACGATTCAGAGAAGCGCTTCTTCAACGGCATGATAGGCGAGGTGGTTTACGTGAACGACAATCTTATAAAGGTAAGAGGAAAGAACGGTGGCGAGATTTTTGAACTGGAACGTTCGGAGTGGACAAATTCAAAATATACCATTGATGAAGTTTCTAAGGAGATAAAGGAAACCGTAGAAGGTGTTTTCAGCCAATACCCGATACGCTTGGCATGGGCTATAACAATACACAAAAGCCAGGGCCTGACCTTTGAACATGCCATAATAGACGTGTCGCGCTCGTTTGCACATGGACAGACATACGTAGCATTGAGCAGATGCAAGTCGCTTGAAGGCATGGTGCTTAGCGCTCCGTTGAATTACCGTTCTATTATCAGCGACGCTACTCTCGACTCATATACTGACAAGATAGAGACAATGGTGCCAACAAGCGAAACCGTAGCTGCTCTTCAGTATGCGTTTAATATACAGGTTCTTGACGAATTGTTTGACTTTACAAGTCTTCAGGAATCATTCAATCTGCTCTTGCGCACAATAGACGAACATCTATACAGACGCTATCCAAAGCTGTTGGCAGAATACAAGAAGGAAGGTCAGATATTCAGTTCCTTGGCAGAAGTTTCGCAGAAGTTCAAGAAACAATATCAGCGATTGCTTGACGAAACACACGATATCAGCGCTTCGCCTATTCAGGAACGAATACACAAGGCAGCCGAATATTTCAGAGATAATCTTGTGGCATTGTCTATCTTGTGCAGCAAGACGAAGGTAGATATAGACAATAAGGTTGTAAAGAAGCAGTTTGACGAACGCTTTTCCGTTTTCAATGAAGAGCTTCTGCTAAAGGGAAGGCTTCTCAATTATGAAAGCGGTGATGACACGAAGTTCTCTACGGGCGACTATCTAAAGGCGAAAGCAACTATTCTTCTTGGCATTGACCCTGAAGAAGAGAAAAAATCTTCCAAGAGAAAGAAGAAAGAGAAAGCGCCTAAGCCACCGAAGGTAAATACCAAAGAGGTAAGCTTGGGAATGTTCAAGGAAGGAAAAAGCATATCTGAAATTGCTACGGAAAGAAACCTTACCGAAGGCACTATATTCAATCATCTTGCCTGCTATCTTGATTCAGGCGAGGTAATGCTAGACAATCTGGTAAGCTGCGAGAACGTAGCAATAATAAAAGGCTATATAAACAGGCATCGTGACGCGTCGGTAACAGATATAAAGAACGCATTAGGAAGAGCTGTTACGTTTAATGAGGTAAGGCTCATTCTGCAGCTTTCGAGTGAAGGAAAGATATAGTAACGTGTGTTTGACATAAAATAAATGTGTGTCTTACATGATAATGAATGTTTATCTGACATAATAATTAATGTCTCTGACATAACAATAAATAAAGAAGAAAATAAGAATGGATATAGAAAACATATTGTCAAAACTGAAGATAGAATATCTGAACGAGATGCAGACGCAGGCTTCAGACGCGATTTTGCATACAGGAAAAGATGTCGTTGTATTGTCAGCTACAGGTAGCGGAAAGACATTGGCATATCTTCTGCCTATGGTGGAACTCATGGATAAGGCGTCAGATACGTTGCAGGCAGTTGTGATAGTGCCTGGAAGAGAGCTTGCGCTTCAGTCATACGAGGTGTTTCAGAACATGGGTAGCGGTCTTCGCTCAATGTGTCTTTATGGCGGTAGAACGGCTATGGATGAGCATCGCCAGTTGGCAAAGGTTCGCCCGCATATAGTTTTCGCCACTCCAGGGCGTTTGAATGACCATCTTGACAAGGCGAACATATTGCCTGACAATGTGAAATATCTTGTAATAGACGAGTTCGACAAGTGCTTGAAAATGGGTTTTCACAAGGAAATGAAAGCAGTTATAGACAAGTTGCCTTACCTTCAGCGCAGGTTTCTGCTTTCGGCTACAGATGCCGACGAGATACCGGGCTTCGTGAATATGGGCAGAACAATGCGAATAGATTTCCTTTCTGATGACGAACAGGTGTCAGACAGGGTGAATATGTTTATCGTAAAGAGCCCCGACAAAGACAAGCTTGAAACGCTCTCACGCCTGTTGTGCAGCTTCGGTCAGTCAAGCTCTATTGTTTTCCTCAACTATCGTGATAGCGTAGAACGAACAAGCGAATATCTTCGTCATAGCGGCTTTACGGTTAGCGATTTTCATGGAGGCAAAGACCAGCGTGAGAGAGAAGACGCTATATATAAGTTCAGCAATGGCTCTGCCAATGTTCTTGTAAGCACAGACTTGGCTTCGCGTGGCTTGGATATTCCCGATGTTGAGAATATCATACACTATCATTTGCCTGTAGGCGAAGACGAATATGTGCATAGAGTAGGTCGCACCGCTCGTTGGGAAGCTACCGGCAAGGCATATTTCCTATTGGGTCCGGAAGAGCATCTGCCCGAATATATCAAGGAAACGCCAGAAGAATATCATATTCCCGAAGGTAGCACACACCCGCCGTTGCCTAAAATGGTTACATTATATATAGGTAAGGGCAAGAAAGACAAGATTTCCAAAGGCGACATTCTTGGTTTCCTATGCAAGATTGGCGGTTTGAGCAGCGGCGATATAGGAAGAATAGATGTAAAGGAAAGATACTCATACGTGGCTGTAAGCAGATTGTGCTGGAAAGATGTAATCTCACGCACGTCAGGAATGAAACTCAAAGGTATAAAGACGATAGTAGAGCTTGTGAAATAATATATACAAAAAGAAGCCATTATGTAAAATCGGCTTGACAAATTTAATTGTCATTTTGTATAATGAGTGAATAATTTTACTATGGGCGCATGTTGAAGTTATATTTTCGTGAAAATATTTGCCCATTTAAAATAAAATAAGTACTTTCGCACAAGTATTCTAACATAATAATAAGAATAATTTTAATTTTAAGTAAAAACAATCAAATGAAGAAGTATAACTTTAACGCAGGCCCGTCAATGCTTCCACGCGAGGTAATTGAAAATACGGCTAAGCAGATTTTAGACTTCAATGGCAGTGGTCTTTCATTGGCAGAGATCAGCCACAGAGCAAAAGATTTTCAACCAGTAGTTGACGAGGCGGAAGCTCTTATCAAGGAATTGCTTGATGTTCCAGAGGGTTACTCCGTATTATTCCTTGGCGGCGGTGCTTCTCTCGAATTCTGTATGATTCCATACAACTTCCTGATAAAGAAAGCTGCTTACTTGAATACTGGTACATGGGCAAAGAAAGCCATTAAAGAGGCGAAACTATTTGGTGAGGTTGTTGAGGTAGCTTCTTCAGCTGATGCTAACTATACGTTTGTTCCGAAGGATTGGACATGCCCTACAGATGTTGACTATCTTCACATTACAACAAACAATACAATCTATGGTACAGAAATACGCAAGGAACTTGACGTTCCTGTTCCAATGATTGCAGACATGTCTTCTGATATCTTCAGTCGCCCAGTAGACGTTTCTAAATACAATTGTATTTATGCCGGAGCGCAGAAGAATCTTTCTATGGCTGGCGTAACGGTTATCATTGTAAAGAATGATGCTTTAGGCAAAGCTCCACGACAGATTCCTACTATGCTGAACTATCAGACACATGTAGACAAAGGCTCTATGTTCAACACTCCTCCTGTTGTTCCTATTTACACAGCTTTGGAGAATCTCCGTTGGATTAAGGCTCAAGGTGGTGTAGAGGCTATGAACAAGCGTGCTCTTGAGCGTGCAGATCTTCTGTATTCTGAAATTGACCGCAACAAGCTGTTCCATGGCACCGTTAAGGAAGAAGACCGTTCAGTTATGAATATCTGCTTCGTGATGAATGAAGAATATGCAGAACTTGAAAAGCCGTTCTTTGAATATGCTACATCTCAGGGTATGGTCGGCATAAAGGGACATCGCTCAGTCGGTGGTTTCAGAGCAAGCTGCTATAACGCACAGACCGTTGAAGGTGTTCAGGCATTGATTAAGTGCATGAAAGACTTTGAGGCTCAGCATTAATTGATGTTTGCGAGACATAAGGCTAATATCGCGATTTGAAATACTTACATGGAGCATGGCGCCCGCAAGTTTAATGCTTTCGGTTGTTCATGCTCTTTTTTAACCCAAATCTAATGACAAGACAAGGAATAAGTCATAACCGGTCTAATGACCGATTTGGGTTTAATTAAATCTAATAATAACTAAAACGATAATATATATGAAAGTATTGGTTGCAACCGAGAAACCATTTGCCGCTATTGCAGTTGATGGTATAAAGAAAGAGATAGAAGGAGCAGGCAATGAGCTGGTTCTTCTTGAGAAATATACAGATGTTGCGCAGCTTCTTGACGCCGTTAAGGATG
>JAUNIZ010000015.1 GCA_030523165.1 Prevotellaceae bacterium | reverse complement strand
TGCTCAGGCACTTATAAATAATGTTAAACTATAGTGTTGCGGAATTAAGGATAAATCTTACCGTTGCCCAATCTAACCGAAGGGCGAAAGAGATGGCTACCCGACGGCTGCTTGGCTCACAACGCTCAGAGATAATCATGCGTCTTGTGACGGAAAGCATACTTATGTGTGCCGTTTCAATGGCTTTAGGTATAGTTCTGGCAATGCTTGGTGCTCCCGTAGCGGAGAAGTTGCTCGATACAGAAATTAGCATTGCCACTCTCTTGCGTCCGTCTTTTGTAGCTGCGATAATATTTATCGTGTTGGCTGTAGGGCTTGTTTCAGGCATTATTCCTGCCTTTGTCATATCGAGGGCAAAGCCTATAGATGTTGTAAGGGGCACTTTCACACGCCATTCACGCATGGTTCTCAGTCGCATATTCATGACTTTGCAGAACGTAATCACTATAACCATGATAGGCGTGTCGCTCACTATGGTGCTGCAAGTGGATCATTTGGTAAGCGCACCATTGGGTTACGACAAGGAAAACCTTATGAAGATAGACTTCTGGGGAAGCAATCACTCTAAAGTAGATGCCTTCCGCAACGAGTTGAACAGCCTTCCTTGTGTAGTAAAGACCAGCTTTTGCAAGGGCACACCTATCGATCGTGGCAACAATAACACAATTATATTTCCTGACGGAAAAGAGATTAGCTTCCAGGTTCTTATAGGTGACAGCTGCTATTTTGACATTTTAGGACTTAAAATAGCAAGAGACAACCATGTGGCAGACGTGAATGGCGCATACGTAAACAACCAGACATTAAAAGAAGCGGAACTGAAAGAAGATGCGAAAAGCATGAAATATAGCCTCGATGGCGACCCTATATCTATAAGAGGTATAATGGCTCCGTTCCAGTTAGGCGACATTACCTCATTTGAATCACCTGTGCTGATATTCATACATAAAAAGATTAGTGATCCTTGGAGCATTCTTATAAAGATAAAAGGTGACCCTATAGAGGCATACAACAGCGTGAAGGAAGTCTATAAAACTACCTTTGGCATGGAATTGACGCAAGAAAGACCTTACATAGACCAGATAGTTCAAGACTGTTTCGACCAGCAGATGCGTCTATCAAAGATAGTTTCATTGTTTGCAGGCATTGCCATTATCATCTCTCTGTTGGGTCTTGTTGCCATGAGCCAGTATTTTATCCAGCAGCGTCAGCGTGAGATAGCCGTAAGAAAGGTGTTCGGAAGCACAAGCCGACAGGTATGTTTCCGTCTGCTACGCTCGTTTATGATATATGTAGCCATAGCTTTTGTGATAGCTATTCCTATAATCTGGTATTTCATGAGCGACTGGCTTTCAGACTATTCTTACCGTATTTCGCTCAGTCCGTGGATATTTGTCGCAGCAGGAGCGTTCTGTTTCGTTGTCTCTTTGCTTGCGGTAGTGATACAAAGCAATGTCGCTGCCAATGAGAATCCTATACGACATATTAAGGATAATGGGTAGATTCTAATTCATAATTCATAATTTATAATGCATAATTGAGGCAGACGCCATTAGAAAACAATAAATATATAATTCATTATGGGAAATATATTCAATATCAAACCATATCTTACGTTCCTTTCAAGGAATAAGATTTATACGGCAATCAATGTGTTTGGACTGAGCGTCAGCCTGATGTTCGTCATCCTTATCGGTGTCTACACGGCACAGGAGTACTCTGTTGACAGCCAGAACACTAAGCTTTCGCGCATCTATACCTTAGGTTTTGTATATGGAGACAGTACACATGTAGACGGCTCACACCACATTCTGCGCAAGTATCTCAAGCAGCAATGCCCCGAAATAGAGCAGACAGCTGCCACGATAAGGAATCAACTGATGATAACAAAGCCCGATGGAGAGTCTGTAAATGCAAGGTTCAGCGTTGCTGACCCGGAGATTTTCAACATTCTGGATTTTGACTTCGTGAGCGGAAACGCACGTAATGCCCTGCCCGACAAGCATAGTGTCATAATCTCGGAATCGTTTGCGCGCAGGATGTTCGGCAACCTTGACCCTATGGGAAAGGAAATTAAGGTGATGGACAGCATAAGTCTGCGTGTTACAGGCGTTATAAAAGACATTGAGAACTCAAGCCTTCAGCCTACAGATATGATAGCCGACTTCAGTTACGGGCGGTATTTCAACATAGCAAACATGGACGAATACTTCCCGAAATACGTAAATACGAGTGGTGCGGCACTGTTTGTTCTTACACGTCAGGAATGTGATTTTGATAAGAAAGCCGATGCGTTGACAAAATATTTAGGCTCAGTCACAGATATCATCGGAGAGGGTGGCGGTAAGTCAAAGATAATCATAACACCTTTAAGCAAGCTGTATTTCTCCAATATGGAAGTGTATAACGACACAACAAAGCATGGAGACCGGCAGTTAGTGAATGTGTTGTTTGCCGTTGGGATAGTGATATTGCTGTTCGCAATCATAAACTACGTCAACCTTACGGTATCACAATCGGGCTACAGATCACGCGAAATGGCTACGCGAAGACTCTTCGGAGCAGGGCGAAAGACAATAGTTCTACAACTTATGTCGGAGAGTGTGATGCTCTGTTTCATATCCTTGGCTATTGCAATTGTCATGGCAGTGATAGCCGCACCTTATGCCGGCAGTCTGCTGGATACACGTCTTGACATGACGGAGCTTGTTTCTCCGCTTACCATATGCCTTCTTCTACTGATGATAATCATAGTGGGAGCAGTGGCGGGAGTGCTTCCTTCAGTGGTTATCTCACGCACTACGCCAATAGAAATAGTGCGTGGAACATTCCGTTTCCGTACAAAAATGACTCTCAGCCGTGTGTTTATCGTGGTGCAGAACGTTATTACGATAGTGATGATAGGCGTATCCATGACCATGACATGGCAGATGAAGCATCTCGTTTCAGCACCGTTAGGCTTCAATACAGCCAACCTTATCAACATTCCACGCTACAGCGTTGACTCCTTACAGAACGCTTCTTTCATAACGGAGCTAAAGAATCTGGCTTGCGTAAAGGGCATTACGGCATGTAAGGGCACTCCTGCCGACGGTGGAAACAATATCACAATATGTGATGAAAAGAATAATATCAATGCGCAATTATTCCATGGCGACAAGCATTTCATGGAGATTTATGGCATAAAGCTAATAGAAGACCGCCACGTGTCTGCCCCTGTGCGTGCCTTTGTCAACCGTCGCTTCATTGCAGAATGTAGAGAAGTGTTGATGAAAGGCGGTATGGTGAAAGACCCTTTCACTGGGGAACTGTATCAGTTAGGTGGTATTATAAGTGATTTCCATATCCGAAACATAACCGAGAGCTTGTGTCCATTGGTTGTATTTGAACACGCTACGCTATCCAATCCCTGGAGTTACACTATAGAATTGCAAGGCAATCTGACTGAAGCCTATAACTCCGTGTGCGAAGTATATAAGCAAGTCTATCACGAAACGCTTGACTTGGATCGTCCGTTCATAGACCAAACGGTGGAGCAGGCATTCGAGAAGGAGATAAGAATGTCTAAGATAGTAACCCTGTTTGCCGTAATAGCGGTAATCATCTCTATGCTTGGCCTTGTCGCAATGAGCACTTACTTCATTCAGCAGCGCAACAAAGAGATCGCAATACGCAAGGTTTTCGGCAGCACAGGCACGCAGATTCGTGTAAAACTGATACGTTCGTTCCTTGTATATGTATTAATTGCCTTCGTCATAGCCGTTCCTATAATATGGCATTTCATGGACGGATGGATAACACGCTATTCTTACCGCATCAGTTTCCTGCCGTTTATCGTCATTGCAGGGTTGCTTTGCATCGTGATTTCCTTTGCTGCAGTGTTCATTCAGAGCTATATGGCAAGCAATGAAAACCCTATAAAGCATATAAAAGACAACGGATAACTGCTTTAAGGCATAATCAATAATCGAAAGAAAACCTGTCGGTGAACTTCGTTTCATTGATATTTCTTTGGAGGTAATATAGAATCCGATTAATAAAACATATATAGATGAGTATTATTAAAGATATAAAAAACGCAGTCAGAAACCTGCCCCGCAAGGGTCAACACAACTTTGTGAAGATAGTGTGCCTTGCTTTAGGACTTGCCGTAAGCTCTGTTATCATAGCGGAAATATACTATGAGCAGACGTATGACACATTCTTCGATGGTCATGAGCGCACATTCAGGGTGAATGAAACTATCGCTCAGAACGGAGATTTCAAGGAGTACGGCAACACAAGCGGTGCCGTTGCGCACGGCATAAAGGCGTATTCGCCACAGGTGGAGGCTGCTACACGATACATAAACTTTACGGATGACGCACAATGTGAGGTGGGTAGGAAGAAAGGACTCAGCGCTACGGTGGTGCTTGCGGACAGTTGTTTCTTCGATATATTTCCCAGTGACATATTGGAAGGCGACGAGAAAGAGAGTCTGAGACGGCCTTTCTACTGCCTTGTTAGCCGTTCTTTCGCCGAGAAGGTGGGCAGAAACGTGATAGGAAAGCGTATTTCCATGGCTGCCATACCTTCGCCTGGACTCACCATAGGTGGTGTATTTGAAGACTATCCGCACAATTCTTCACTCCATAACATTAACGTTATCGCTTCTAACGCTATCTTGCAGTATGCCGCATTCGACGGTAGAGATAACTGGATAGGCAACGATGGCTACACTTCATACGTGCGTTTTGCCAAAGGAAGCAAGCCTGAGGACGTGAAAACCAATGTAGAGAAGATGGTAAAGGATAATCTGCCTGTGAAGGAACTGAAGAAATCTGGAATGGAAATGGGCTTCACTTTCACCAATATCTCTGAGGTCTACACCAACGACCCTTACGTTAAGACCATTTTCTGGATACTTTCTTTGCTGGCAACCTTGTTGCTAATGTCGTCTGTAATGAACTATCTGCTCATCGTAGTGGGCAACATAGTGAACAGAACCCGTGAAATGGCTATACGCAAATGCTTCGGTGCAGGGCGAGGAAACCTGCACTCGCTTATCTTCAGCGAGGCTCTGGTGCATGTGGTGATAGCCGTTGTGTTGGCGGCTGCATTGGTCTTTGTGTGCAAAGGCAGCATTGAGGAGTTTGTCTCTGCACCGCTTTCGGTGCTGATATTCAACCGTGGGTCATGGATTCTGGTTGTTGTCTGCATTGTGGTGCTGCTGATTGGCGGTGTGATACCGGGCATTCTCTACTCACGAATACCTGTTACGTCGGCTTTCCGTGGCTACAACAAGAACCGGAACCGTTGGAAACTGGCACTTCTCTCGGTGCAGTTCATGGCAGCAAGCCTGATGTTCTCACTGCTTTTCATTGTCAGTTCGCAGTACAATCTGCTTGTTTCAGACAATCCGGGCTTTAGGTATGACAACCTTGCAGTGCTGAATATCGATGGCATAAACGCTGCTCAGCGAGGCAATATAGTGCAGGATCTGAAACGTATGCCTGAGGTTGAGCAGGTGTCTACGTGCAGTTGTCTTCCTCTAAATGATGTAAGCGGCAACAATATCTACCTGCCTGGAGACGACAAAGATTTGTTTAATGTGGTGGATATGTATAATGTGTCTGACGGATACATGAACTTGATGGACATAAAAATTGTGGAAGGCAGCAACTTTACCGAGCGTATGGACTCGTCAACGCAGATAATGGTGGATCGCCGTTTTGTAGAAAAGCTACGCAAGACAGCGCCTTTCAACGGCTCAATCATAGGCAAGCGCATCAGTATAACGGAGCATTGCGACAGTGTACACCCATATTTCACAGTGTGCGGAGTATTCGATAACATTCGTATAGGTACTGCTTCCAAGCCCGATGACAGGCCTGTAGTAATGTTCTACAACAAGAAAGCAGCTAATAACATATTGATTCGTTTCCACAATCTGACGGCTGACAATATGCAGAAAGTGCGCACGATGGTTGAAGACGAATGTCCTGACCGTGTGATATGGCTCACAGACTATGCCACAATGAATGCCAACAAATACACAAAGCAAAGGAATCTGCGCAACGGAGTGTTGGTTGCCGGCTTGATAACGCTGCTTATCGCCCTGATAGGTCTTGTGGGTTACACTGTTGACGAGGTGAATCGCCGTAGCAAGGAGATAGCCATACGCAAGGTGAACGGTGCAACCGTTGCGGACATTCTGGGCATTTTCATCCGTTCAATAATGGTTATTGCATTGCCATCGGTAGTGGTTGGTTGCATAGCCTCATACATTATTGCAGCAGAATGGATTCAGTCGTTCGCCAAGAGGATAAACATCTCTCCCCTGTACTTCGTCATTACGGTAATAGTAATAATAGGAATCATCGTGGCTATGGTGGTGATGAACAGCAGGAAAGTGGCAAACAGCAATCCGATGAAATATCTTAAAGACGAGTGATTTATATCTTTCTATTCATAAAACGGAATATATAGACAGTGATTAACATTAAAAACAATATAAAATTATGATTAAAGTAGAGAATCTTTGCAAGTCATTCCGCACGGAAGATGTGGAGACTATTGCGCTTAACAATGTATCTTTTGAGGTGAAAGACGGTGAGTTCGTGGCTATAATGGGACCTTCTGGCTGCGGCAAGTCTACGTTGCTCAACATTCTTGGCTTGCTCGACAATGCTACAAGCGGCAAGTATTGGCTTGGAGAACATGAGGTAGAGAACCTGAAAGAGAAAGACCGCACCAATGTACGCAAAGGAGAAATAGGCTTTGTATTCCAGAGTTTCAACCTTATAGACGAACTTAACGTGGCTGAAAACATTGAGTTGCCTCTGACTTACCTTAACATCAAGCCTGCGGAACGCAAGCAAAGGGTGAAGGAAATAATGAAGAGAATGAACATCAGTCATCGTGCAGGGCATTTCCCACACCAGCTAAGCGGTGGTCAGCAGCAGCGTGTGGCAATAGCGCGTGCCGTGGTATTCAATCCGAAAATGATACTTGCCGATGAGCCTACGGGTAATCTGGACTCAAAGAACGGCGCAGAGGTTATGCGTCTTCTTACCGAACTGAACCAGGAAGGCACCACTATAGTTATGGTAACACACAATGATCACGATGCTGCAATAGCCCAGCGCACTATCCATCTGTTTGACGGACAGATAGTAGACGGTGCTTCAAGATAGTAGCTTCTGTTATTATAAGAGTTCCAAAAGAAAGGTTTCCGTTTCAAATAATAGAACTTTCATTTGGCACGGAAATAAGGTGATCGGCTCAAAATAGTACTTAAAAAGCATAAAATCGGCTCACATTGAGCCGATTTTCAAAAGATTATTACTATTTTTGAGCCGATTATTTAAATTAAAGGCATGAATATAGAAAACGAAATACTGCAGATACTTCACTATAACCCTATGAGTAATAGGGCAGATATAGCCTCAATGCTTGCTAATGCGCCAAGTGAGAGCACTATGAAAAGACTTATGTCACAGGCTATCAAGAACGGTTTTGTAATAGTCCACGGTAAAGGACCTGCAACAAGATATACACTATCGCCACAGGCTCATGTGACAATGCCACTCGATATAGATACATATTTTGCCAATGATGTTGACGATAGAAAGGTACAAGAATCATACAATTTTGAACTTATAAACGAGATTTTGCCTAAGGTTACAATATTTACAAATGAAGAACTTGCTAGGCTAAACAAGGCTCAACATGCATTTGAAAGCAATATATCTGACATGACGGATAATGAATACCGTAAAGAAATGGAACGTCTTGGGGTAGATTTATCATGGAAATCATCACAGATTGAGGGAAATACATATTCATTGCTTGAAACAGAACGCCTGTTAAAAGACAAACAAACGGCAAAAGGCAAAACAAAAGAAGAGGCAATAATGTTGCTTAACCACAAAGATGCGCTTGACTTTATCCTTGAAGTACCAGATTATCTTAAGGAATTATCTGTACACAGAATCGAAGATATTCACTCTATTCTTGTAAAAGAACTGGATGTAGATCGTAATATTCGGCATCGTCGTGTTGGTATAACAGGTACAAACTATCGTCCATTGGACAATGAGTTCCAAATACGTGAGGCTATAGAAGATATGTGTAAGCTTGTTAATTATAAAGACAATGTTTTTGAAAAAGCTTTGCTTGCTTTAGTGCTATTGTCATACATACAAGCATTTACAGACGGCAACAAGCGAACGGCCCGCATCACAAGCAATGCTATTTTGTTGGCTAACAGGTATTGCCCAATATCGTTTCGCACAGTTGATTCTATCGATTACAAAAAGGCTATGCTTATGTTTTATGAGCAGAACAACATATCTGCATTCAAAAAAATCTTTATAGAGCAATTTGAATTTGCCGTTAAAACTTATTTCTGAGAATGTAGTTGTGTTTACGAAATGAAAGAATTTAGGCAACAAAATATGCTGTATCTTCTGGATAAGGTTTATGTTCGAGACCATTTAGAACGTATAATCTAAGTTTGGGTATAAACCAATATACATACAAACGTATTTTGTTTAACCCACGTAACCTAGATTCCAAACGCCTTCTTATCTCTTTTTCAGCCTTAAAGACAGCAATGCTATGGCAAGACCGAAGCAACTCATTACTCCGAATGTCCAATGTAATGATATTATTCCTGCGAGATGGCCTATGACAGGAGGCCCTACAAGGAAACCGAAAAAGCCTATTGAAGTCACTACCGCCACCGCTGTGCCTGACTTAAGATGCTCGGAATGACCTGCAAGGCTATAACATACGGGTACGGTTGCTGATATTCCGAAGCCGATAAGCAGGAAACCGATTGTTGCAAATACTATATCTGGCATTGCTACAGATAATGCCATGCCGATGAAAATAAGCATGCCGCTTGTGCAAATCAGCCTTTTTGCACCGAAGCGCATCACGAAATAGTCTGCAAGAAAGCGTCCGATAGTCATTGTACACATGCAGACTACAAAGCCCAGCTGCACCAGTTCGGAAGGCGCTTCTACCACTTGCATGAAGTAGACTCCGCTCCAATCGTACATACACCCTTCGCATATCATTGCGAAAAACACCATGCCGCCAAGTAAAAGCAGAAACTTGTCGAGCTTCTTGTAAAAGGGTAGCTTCTCCTCAGCCCTGCTTTCGTCTGTCGCAACGTGTGGCTTTAGGTCTGCCTTTACCAGCTGATGACGCACGCAAAACATTATTATAATGGCAGTTACGAACACAAGAATGAAATGCAACGACGGCTTTACGTTCATCATAATCAGTCCCATGCTGACAAAGCCACCCAAGAATGCGCCTAAGCTCCATACGCCATGAAACGAGGCAAGAATGCTGCGAGAATACAAATCTTCAACGTTTACGCCCTGTGTGTTAGATGCTATGTTATAGAGATTGCTGCTCATGCCAAAGAAAAACAGTCCTATTGACAGGGCAAACACATTGTCAGAGAATCCTAAAGGCACAAGAAAAAGAGGGTAAAGCACAGACGCTGTTACAAGCATCTTGCGGCTTCCATACTTGTTGACTAGCCATGCCGAGAGTCCCATTGCACACATCTGACCTATCGGAATAGAGAAAAGCACTGTGCCAAGAGCGCTGTCACTTAGGTTCAATGCGCGTTTCACATCGGGAATACGGTTTGCCCAAGCAGAGAAAACAATGCCGTGGATAAAGAAAAACAGGCTCACGGCTGTTCTAAGGCGTTTGAGGGCTTCGTTGCGTTTAAGCATAATCGTAATGTTGAATGTTGTCTTTTTACCTTTTCGGGTGCAAAGTTACATGTTTTTCTGATAAATTTATGCCTGATTCAAGCCTTAGTTTCTTGATTAAGAGCAAGAAATCTGCATGTCTTTTCGCAAGGTGTTTGCATACGGCTTTACATTACTTTCGTTTTATAGTTTTATTGCCTGACGATAAAAAACGCAATATCTGCTATATGCAAAATATTGCATATTTATGCAGAAATCCACGACTTCCAAAAAGCAAAAATAATACAGTTAACGCGCTGAGAATGGCTTCGCTCTGCAAGAAAATACATTTGGCTGCAAAAAACAGCCTAAAATGTGTGCATAATTAAAACGTTTGCAGTCAGTTGGTTATGCTGCCGTTTGATATAAGTGTGCATGTTTAAAACGCAAATAATGCGCATTTTCGCTATAAAAATCGCATAAATCCGACAAAAAACGGCATGTTTTTCACATGAAAAAGCCTTGTTTGGCACTAGCAAACGTGCCGTTTAGCCATCGTAAACGACACCTTTACGCATCAGAAACCATATATTTGCATGTTTTCAAGCATATTTTTCGCTTCAAGAAAGCTGTTATTGGCACTTCCTTATTCTATTTCGCAAATTTCTTTTGTCATGATTTCAGAAAAGCGAAACTGTATATTTATGCAGAATGATGAATATTTATGCAATATGGAAACATCATATTAAAAGAGTTCTTTCTTTATTCGAATGATGAAGAAAACCAATAGCCAAGTAACGGAAAACCAACAGATAACACCACGATTCAGAGCCGTTAAAGGGAATGGACATACAACTGAATACAAGACACCGTAAATTTCTCCCGATTTAGACTGAAAATTTTTTTCCTTAAAAAGATTGATATATCAGTGATTTTACGTAACTTTGCAGCCTACAAATTGATAATTATTAGAATATGGCTGGAACAAAACAGATTAAGACCGCTTTGGTTTCCGTTTTTCATAAGGACGGACTCGATGAATTGCTTGCTAAACTTAATGAGGAAGGAGTAAAATTCTTGTCAACAGGAGGTACTCAGAAGTTTATTGAATCTCTTGGTTATGAATGTCAGACAGTAGAAAGTGTAACTTCATATCCTTCTATTTTAGGAGGACGTGTAAAGACTTTACACCCGAAAGTATTCGGAGGTATATTGGCTCGCCGCGACAATGAAGGTGACCAGAAGCAGATGGAAGAATACGAAATACCTGCAATAGACTTGGTGATAGTAGACCTTTATCCGTTTGAACAGACTGTAGCAAGCGGTGCAAGCGAGGAAGATATCATCGAGAAGATAGACATCGGCGGCATATCATTGATACGTGCCGGAGCCAAAAACTTTAAAGACGTTGTTATTGTTCCAAGCAAAGCAGAATATGGTGTGTTGCTCGACATTCTCAAGAACAAGGGTGCACAGACAGACATTGAAGACCGCCGTATGTTCGCAACACGCGCTTTCGGCGTAAGCAGCCACTATGATACAGCTATCCACAGCTGGTTTGAGAAGTAATTTTTTAGCATAATGCACGATGTAAGCGCCTTGCTACATTCTGTATGTAGCAGGCTGACTTGTCGGCACTATGCGTTTTCGCATTAAAATTTAACGAGAAGAAATATGGGATTTTTTTCTTTTGTCCAGGAAATAGCAATGGACCTTGGTACGGCAAACACCATTATCATCAGTGATGACAAGATAGTGGTAGACGAGCCGTCTGTGGTTGCGCTTGATCGCCGTACTGACAAGATGATAGCAGTAGGCAATAAAGCGAAGATGATGTATGAGAAAACTCACGACAACATCCTCACTATCCGCCCGTTACGTGACGGTGTGATTGCTGATTTTACCGCTTGTGAGCAGATGATGCGTGGACTTATCAAGATGGTTCACACAGGCAGACGTTTCCTTTCTCCATCATTGAGAATGGTTATCGGTGTGCCTTCCGGCTCAACGGAAGTGGAATTGCGTGCTGTCCGCGACTCTGCGGAACATGCAGACGGCAGGGATGTTTACCTTATATTTGAACCTATGGCTGCTGCAATAGGTATCGGAATAGACGTAGAAGCACCTGAAGGAAACATGATTGTTGACATTGGCGGTGGAAGTACCGAGATTGCCGTTATATCATTGGGCGGTATCGTGTCAAACAACTCTATCCGTACTGCAGGCGACGACCTCACTACCGATATACAGGAGTATATGAGCCGTCAGCATAACGTAAAGGTCAGCGAGCGTATGGCTGAGCGTATCAAGATTCATGTAGGCTCTGCTCTTACCGATTTAGGCGAGGAAGCTCCTGAAGACTATGTGGTTCATGGTCCTAACAAGATAACTGCATTGCCGATGGAGGTACCTGTATGTTATCAGGAAATAGCGCATTGCATAGACCGCACTATAGCCAAGATTGAGAACGCTGTGCTGTCTGCATTGGAAAAGACACCGCCAGAGCTTTATGCGGATATCGTCAAGAACGGTATATATCTTACTGGTGGCGGTGCCCTCTTGCGTGGTCTCGACAAACGCCTTACAGATAAGATCAACATTAAGTTCCATGTTGCGGAAGACCCGTTGCACAGTGTAGCCAAAGGTGCGGGCATCGCATTGAAGAACGTTGACCGCTTCTCGTTCTTGATGAGATAAACATGCGTAACCTAATAGAATTTCTTACAAAATACAATCACTGGTTTGTCTTTGTCATACTTGAAGTATTAAGCTTTGTACTCCTTTTCAGATTCAACAGCTATCAAGGCAGTGTGTTTTTCACATCAGCAAATGTAGTAAGCGGAAAAGTATATGAATGGAGTTCGGCTGTTAACGCTTTCTTTAGTCTGACAAAGATAAACCAGCAGCTAAATACACGTAATCTGTATCTTGAACAGACGGTTAACAAACTGTCTGAAGAGATAAAGACAACTAAAGGTGACTCTACGCGACTGGCGAGAGCTCATCATGAACTGCTGAAAGAGTTCAAGCTAATTCAGGCAAAGGTAATATCAAACTCGATAGACAAGCCTGATAACCTTATGACTCTTGATAAAGGACGTGCCGATGGTGTGCGTAAAGACATGGGTGTGGCTTGCGGAAACGGCATTGTAGGTGTGGTTTATATGGTGTCTGAACACTATTCGGTAGTCTTGCCAGTGCTAAACTCCAAGTCTAATATAAGCGTTGCCATAAAGAAACGAGGCTATTACGGGCATCTGAGCTGGAGTGGAGGCGCTTCTGATATCGCTTATGTTACGGACATTCCTCGTCATGCGCATTTCCGCATTGGCGATATTATAGTTACCAGCGGTTATTCTTCTATATTTCCTCCAGGTATAGTAGTCGGTCAGGTATTGCACGTTTATAACTCGGCAGACGGTCTGTCGTATAGGGTACAGATAAAGCTTTCGACTGACTTCAGCAATCTTCGCGATGTATGTATCATAGACAATACAGAGTTGGAAGAACGGATAAACATACTCCGTTCAGCGGAAGATTCGCTAAGGATAAAGCAGAATTGACCTGCTATATATAATAAGGTATAGTATAGCTGCTGTATAGAATAGCGGAATAAAGACATTACTTGTAAAGAAATAAACTGTTTTTTTCAGGGAATAGAAAATGGGTTTGGACATACTAAAGCATTTATTTACGTTCATTGTCCTGTGTCTTGTGCAGGCTTTGGTGCTCAACCATATCAATCTTTTTGGTTGTGCTACGCCTCTTCTGTATGTATATTTCATAATGCTTTTCAGGCGCGGTTTCCCAAAGTGGGCTATATTGCTGTGGAGTTTCTTTATGGGTTTGTGTGTCGATGTGTTCTCAAACACACCAGGAGTTGCAGCCGCTTCAACCACTTTCCTCGGATTGTTACAGCCATATATACTAAGTCTGTTCATTCCGCGTGACAGTGCGGAAGACCTTAAGCCTGCAATACACACTATCGGCTTCGCGAGATATACCTATTATACTATAATATGTGTATTTATATATATAATCCTTTTCTATACAATAGAGTCGTTTAACTTCTTCAACTGGTTGCAATGGCTTAAGGATATCGGCGCAAGTACCGTGCTTACGGTAATCCTTATATTGGTAATAGAGAATGTAAGAAAGAAATAACCTGCCCTTTTAGATAAAGTGTCGGTCGCGTTATGGATAAAGATTACGGGCTTGAGAAAAGAAAGTTTGTTATTGCGGGAGTGGCTATATTTATAGTCGCTGTGTATATTGTGCGCCTTTTCTCTCTCCAGATAATGAGCGACGACTATAAGAAAAACGCCGATAGCAACGCCTTTCTTAAAAAGATAGAATATCCTGCGCGTGGAGTCATCAATGACCGTCATGGCACATTGCTTGTCTATAACCATAATTCTTATGACATTATGGTTGTGATGAACGAGGAGAAAGGAAGGATAGACACTGCTGAATTCTGCAGGTCATTGGGTATTACCAAGGAATACTTCATCAAGAGAATGGCTGAAATCAAGGACCGAAACAAGAATCCGGGATACTCAAGATTTACACAACAGCTGTTCATGAGCCAGCTTTCAGAGAAGGAATTCAGTATTTTCCAGGAAAAGATATACCGCTTTCCGGGTTTCTACGTGCAGCGTAGAAGTATACGTCAATATACTTACCCTTATGCAGCACACGTATTGGGCGATGTTGCAGAGGTATCTCCGTCAGACATAGAGGAGGATTCTTACTATCAGGCAGGCGACTATATAGGCAAGTTAGGTATAGAAAAGTCGTATGAAAAGCAACTTAGAGGAGAAAAAGGAGTAAAGATACAGCTTCGTGACGCACATGGAAAGATACAGGGAGACTACATGCAAGGCAAGTATGACCGCAGACCTGTGCCCGGCAAAGACCTTACTTTGGGTATTGATATCAAGCTTCAGGCTCTCGGAGAAAGGCTTCTTGAAGGCAAGATAGGCAGTATTGTCGCTATAGAACCGTCAACGGGAGAAGTGCTATGTATGGTGTCTTCGCCTACCTATGACCCACGAATAATGACGGGAAGAGACAGAGGAAAGGTGCATTCGGCGCTTGCACATCATCCTTGGAGACCGCTTTTGAACCGTTCAATAATGGGACAATACCCACCAGGCTCAACGTTTAAGACAACCCAGGGACTGACTTTCCTTTCCGAAGGGATAATCACGCCAGGAACAATGTTCCCGTGTAATCATGGCTTTTATTGTCGTGGACTACACGTAGGATGCCACGGACATGCGTCACCTCTTAACCTTATACCTGCTATAGGTACTTCCTGCAACGGCTTTTTCTGCTGGGGCTTGTATTATATGCTAGGAAACAGAACCAAATACAAGACCGTTCAGGATGCGATGAACACATGGCGAGACTATATGGTGAGCATGGGATTTGGCTATAAACTGGGTATTGACCTGCCTGGAGAGAAGCGTGGACTTATTCCAAACGCACAGTATTATGACCGTGCATACAAGGGTTCCTGGAACGGATTGACAGTGATCAGTATATCGATAGGGCAGGGTGAGGTCAATCTAACCCCGCTGCAGATAGCCAATTTAGGGGCAACTATAGCCAACAGAGGCTATTATTACATACCTCATGTGGTAAGTAAAGTACATGGAGAACAGATTGACGCCAAGTATAAAGAGCGTCATTACACCAAGGCAAACCAGCGTGCGTATGAATATATCGTGGCAGGAATGAGAAGAGCTGTAACTTCCGGTACATGTAGAGCAGCGAACAGCGCAGAATATGAAGTATGCGGAAAGACAGGAACAGCGCAGAATCATGGTCAGGACCACTCTATTTTCATGGGCTTTGCGCCTATGGAAAATCCTAAGATAGCGATTTCCGTATATGTGGAGAATGGTGGTTTTGGTGCAGACTATGGTGTTCCAATAGGCGCATTGATGATGGAACAGTATCTAAAAGGGAAACTTTCGCCTGAATCAGAGAAGAAGGCGACGGATTTCCAGCATAGAAGAATATCTTATGGTACAGCAAACAGATAAACAAAAAGGCGTATTACGTTCGCTTGACTGGTGGACTATCGGTATCTATCTGGCGCTTTTGGCTTTCGGATGGATAAGCGTTTGCGGAGCTAGTTTCACTTATGGCGAAACGGATATTATAAGTCTTGATACACGTTCAGGCATGCAGATTGTCTGGATGGGCACTTCTATATGTCTTGGCTTTGTGCTTTTGATGCTTGATGACAGGTTTTATGACACGTTCTCATACGTAATATATGGTATTTTACTGGTGCTTCTTTTTGCGACAATATTCAATCCGCATGAGATAAAAGGCTCACGTTCATGGCTGGTAATGGGGCCTTTGCGTATACAACCTGCGGAATTTGCGAAGTTTGCTACGGCATTGGCGATAGCTAAACTCATGAGTACATACGGCTTTAATATGCACCGATGGAGAGACTTTGCCGTGGCTTGTGCTGTTGTTCTGTTGCCTATGATATTCATTATCGGGCAGAAAGAAACCGGTTCGGCGCTTGTTTACATGTCATTCTTCCTTATGTTCTATCGCGAAGGCATGACAGGAAGTGTGCTGTTTACGGGAGTTGCGATGGTAATCTACTTTGTTGTAGGCATACGTTTTGAGGATTCTTTCATGCTTGATACGGGCACTTCGATAGGTAAGTTTGCCGTTTTACTGTTGGTACAGATATTTACGTCAGCCCTGGTCTATGTGTATTGCAAGAACTTAGGCCATGCTTTGACCATCTTCTTTTATTCAGTCGGCATAACAATTATAGCAATATTGTTTGCAGTTTTCGTTATTCCATTTGATATAGTATGGGTTCAGCTTGTTATAAGTGCAGCTGTTGTCGGTTACTTGTTGTATCAATGGCTTACAGAACGTGTGCGGGATTATCTTTATGTTATGATTTTTACGCTTGGCTCTATTGTGTTCTTCTATTCGGCAGACTATGTGTTGAACAATATAATGGAACCGCATCAGCGTGTGAGAATCAATGTTTTGCTGGGATTGGACCAAGACCTTGCCGGTGCAGGATATAATGTTCACCAGAGCGAGATAGCCATTGGTTCTGGAGGACTGAAGGGTAAAGGATTCCTGAACGGAACACAGACGAAGCTGAAGTTTGTGCCAGAGCAGGATACAGACTTTATTTTCTGTACCGTAGGCGAGGAAGAAGGTTTCATTGGAGCAACCTCTGTCTTGCTGCTTTTCCTTGCATTGATACTGCGTCTGATTGTATTGGCAGAGCGCCAGACGTTCAAGTTTGGGCGTGTTTATGGGTATTGTGTGTTAAGTATATTCCTATTCCATGTGTTCATTAACGTGGGAATGGTGCTTGGACTTACGCCTGTAATTGGCATTCCACTTCCGTTTTTCAGTTATGGAGGCTCTTCTTTATGGGGCTTTACCATTCTTTTGTTTATATTTCTAAGAATAGATGCCGGACGAAACCTTATCCATACGTGATAATAAAACTATGCTTTCTGTTTCTTTTTTCTATTCTTTGTCTTAGGGAAAGGTAATACTTCCTCAAGTATTCTGACTACCTGCAAAGCACTGTCGCAATGTTCCACGTCTAATATGTAATGTTCTTTTGCCCCTTTATATGGAAATCCCTTTTCTGCATTTGTCATCAAATGGGCTATAGCAGGGTGTATTTTCACATAGGGAATGTTGTCGCAAACCAATATTACCGCTTTCTCGTTGACGTAAACAACATAGTCTCCAAACATTTTACGGCTACGGACAACACCTACAGATGATATCTGTGAACATATAAAATCTATGTATTCGTTACAGCTTGCCATATTTTTGAAATTTCAATACATTATCTGATTATAATTCCTGTATATATTCTGCCAGAGTCAATGCCGAGACGGCGGGCGGAAAAGTAATCTTCCACATTGTTATATGTGCAGATATCAAGTGTAGAAACATTGGATTCAAGTATGCCGGAAGAAATGATTTGTTGCCTATTGCATTCTTTTAGGTCAATGTGCCATTTGGTTTTGCGTTCGCTAATAGTATTCATATCGAATCCTTCTGACGCGAATTGCTCATAGACTTCATCGCCGACTTCAAACGCTTTGAGGGATATGCCAGGTCCAATAACGGCAATAAGGTTACTGGGCTTAGACTTGTACGACAGATGCATAGCATATATAGCTTTGCATACTATGCGCTTTACGGTTCCTCGCCAGCCTGCATGGACAACTGCAGTGGCATGATGTTCGGTGTCATATAAAATAATAGGTATACAGTCGGCTGTAGAAACGCCTATACAAATGCCCTTGATGTCTGTAATGAGAGCGTCGATTCCTTCGAGAATCATTTTCTGTATAGGTGATGGCAGGGATAGAAAATCATCGGCAATCTGCATTATCTCAGTGCCATGTGTCTGGTGTGGCATTATCAAACGGTCTGTTTCTATGCCCAGTTCTGTGCAGAGAGCTTCACGATTTCTTTTTATTGTATCCTCGTCGTCGCCACAAAAAGTGTTGATATTCATCTCTCCATACTTGCCAAAGCCATAGCCGCCATGACGTGTCGTACTGAATGCTGTTACGTCAGGAGCAATGTTATAGTAGGTAAGTACGGGCTTCTTCATATCGTCTTGATATATTTATGGCGTTTAATAGGAGGATTGCCTAGTAGTTTACTCCTCTTCTACATCAAAGTATTCAACGTCTTCGATATCTTCAATCTCGTCTTCGTCGATGTATTCGATGTCGTCTTCACCTTCAATCTGTAACTCTGAAGGCAACGTTGAGAGGTCTTTGTCTCTGTGGACAAGCGTATCATCGGAAGTTATTTCCTGCAGTTTGTTGCTCTCGCTGTTAAGTTCTTTCCATAGAACATCTTTCAGTTCTTCTATGCCTTGGCCTGTTACAGATGATATAAATACCACAGGTAGGTCTTCAGGTATAGTTTCCTTTAGCATGGAGATAAGCTCTTCGTCAAGCAAATCACATTTCGTAACAGCCAGAACGCGATGTTTGTCAAGCATTTCCGGATTGAAATTGCCCAGCTCATTGAGCAGAATCTCATACTCTTTCTTAATGTCGTCAGTATCACCTGGCACCATAAAGAGAAGCAACGAGTTGCGTTCTATGTGGCGAAGGAAACGTAAGCCGAGTCCTTTTCCCTCACTTGCGCCTTCAATAATACCAGGAATGTCAGCCATAACAAACGACTGCTTGTCATGATAGCTTACGATACCAAGTGACGGTTCAAGTGTTGTAAACGGATAATTGGCTATCTTAGGGCGCGCGCTTGAAACAGATGACAACAGCGTTGACTTGCCTGCATTAGGAAAACCTACAAGACCAACGTCTGCAAGCAACTTCAATTCGAGTATTATGGTCATCTCTTCCATTGGCTCTCCGGGCTGTGCATATCGTGGAGCCTGGTTAGTTGCAGTTCTGAATTGGAAGTTTCCAAGTCCTCCTCTGCCACCTTTCAACAAAAGAACCGTTTGTCCGTCGTATGTAACATCACAAACATATTTGCCTGTTTCCGCATTATAGACCACAGTACCGCAAGGAACATCTATATATTGGTCCTTGCCGTCAGTACCATGACACTTGTCTCTTCCACCGTTACCTCCATGTTCAGCAAACACATGTCGCTGATATTTCAGGTGAAGAAGAGTCCAATAGTTATGGTTACCGCGAAGATAGATGCTGCCACCCTTGCCACCGTCTCCTCCGTCAGGGCCTCCATTAGGGTTGTATTTGACATGGCGAAGATGCATAGAGCCTCTGCCGCCTTTACCTGAACGGCAATATATCTTTACGTAATCTACAAAGTTGGATTCGGCCATAGTTGTTAAGCTGTTATAGATTTAAGTTTGTGAGTTTATTGAAATGTATATTTTATATTTGTGGGTTGTGGGGTTGTTGTCTATTGTAAGTACTGAAAAGGATTAGTAAAACAACGACAATAATCCGACAACCCACAAGTTGAAGTTAGATATTATCTATTACTGAACAGATGTCACCGAATATACGGTCCAGTTCACCAAGGCCATAGATATGGTGATGTATGCCTTCTTTAGCATACCAGTCAATAAGAGGTGATGTCTGGTTGTGGTAAACGTCAAGACGTTTCTTTATAGTTTCTTCATTGTCGTCAGAACGTCCGCTTTCTTTTCCTCTGTTTATAAGACGCTTCATTAGTTCTTCTTCTGGAACATCAAGCTCTATCATTGCGGCAATCTTGTGTCCTCTCTCGTCAAGCATGGCTTTTAGCGCCTCTGCCTGCGGTATTGTGCGTGGAAAACCGTCAAAGATAACACCCTCATGTTCTTTTCCAAAGCCATCATAAACACTTGCCAAGATGTTGACCATAAGGTCATCTGGGATTAATTGTCCTTTGTCTATGAACTCCTTTGCCGTTTTTCCAAGTTCTGTTTCGTTCTTGATTTCATTGCGAAGTACGTCTCCTGTAGAAATATGTCCTAGTCCGTACTTCTTAATCATCAATTCACTCTGTGTGCCCTTGCCTGAACCAGGGGCACCAAAAATAACAATATTCTTCATCTTTTTACTTAAAATATAATTGGATTTAGTCTTCAACCAGTGTATAAATATCTCTCAGGTTGCGTCCCTGCTGGTCGTAATCTAAGCCGTATCCCACGATAAAGTCATTGGGAATCTCCATTACTGTATATTCAATATCAAGTTTTACTTTTAGTTTCTCTGGCTTTAGCAGAAGTGTACAGATATGTATTGATTCAGGATTGCGTGTGCCAAGAGAATCAATCATTCGTTTCATTGTCAATCCGGATTCAACGATATCCTCAACAATTATTACTGTTCTGCCCGTCAGGTCTTCATTGATGCCTATTACTTCCTTGATTTTTCCAGTAGACATTGTACCCTGGTATGAAGCAAGCTTTACAAAAGAAATCTCGCAAGGAATAGTTAGCATGCGCATAAGGTCTGCCGCAAAGATGAAAGAGCCGTTAAGAACAGCCAAAAAGATAGGATTCTTGCCTTCCATATCCTTGTTTATTCGGTCTGCAACAACCTTTATGCGTTCAAGAATCTCAGACTCAGGATAAGAAGTCTTAAACATCTTATCGTGGATTTTTATAGTTGCCATATAATGCTTTTTTGATATTTTGGCACAAAATTACTAAAAATATGCCGAACATTAATAAGTGATAAGCATTAATTTTGTATTTTTGCACTGATGAAGATTTTTACAAGCGCTCAGATTCGTGAGCTTGACAAATATACTATTGAGCATGAGCCTATTAAATCAATAGATTTAATGGAGCGTGCGGCAAGGGCTTTGACTCGTGCATTGACCGAAACGTGGAGCACAGACACGTCTATAGTTGTGTTCGCAGGGCCGGGTAACAATGGCGGTGATGCACTTGCCGTTGCTAGAATGCTTGCTGAACAAAGATATTCGGTAAGCGTATATTTGTTTAATATCAATGGAAAACTTTCGGAAGACTGTAAAGCTAATCGCCAGAGGGTTATTGATTGTAGGCAGATAAAGAAATTTGTTGAAGTAACTAACGAGTTTGACCCTCCTGTACTCGAAGTTGGAATGTTGGTAGTAGACGGTTTGTTCGGTTCAGGTCTTAACAAGCCTTTGTCTGGAGGTTTCGCTTCATTGGTAAAATATATTAATCAATCACCGTCAACGGTTGTAAGTATAGATGTTCCTTCTGGGCTTATGACTGAAGACAACACATATAATGTAAGGGCAAATATTATTAAAGCTAATCTTACATTGACATTACAGAACAAGAAACTGTCATTCCTTTTTGCAGAAAACCAGCAGTTTGTCGGGAAACTACGTGTACTTGATATTCGTCTAAGCAAGGAAGGAATGGACAAGATAAATACTTCATATCATATCTTGCAGGAAGAAGACTTGCGTCCACGTATTCTTCATCGTGATGAATATGCGCATAAAGGGAATATGGGAAATGCTCTTATGATTGCAGGAAGCTATGGTATGGCTGGTGCAGCGATACTTGCGACAAGGGCTTGCCTTAGAAGCGGTGTCGGAAAGGTTACGGTTTGTACCCCTCGCCGTAACAATGACATTATTCAACTTGCAGTTCCAGAGGCTATAGTTCGTGTAGATAAGGAAGAAACATATTTTTCTGAGCCTGTTGATGCAGCTGATTATGATGCTATAGGCATAGGACCTGGATTGGGACAAAACGAGAGTTCTGCTATTGCACTTATAACCCAGATAAGGCGATGCCAATCGTCTATTGTCGTAGATGCCGATGGTCTTAATATGCTTGCCAGTCATAGAGCATGGCTACAGCAACTTCCTAAAGGCATAATAATGACGCCGCATCCAAAAGAATTTGAAAGACTTGCAGGCAATCGCTTCGGTGACAGCTATGAAAGGTTAAGCAATGCAAGGGATCTGGCTGAACGCTTGCAGGCATATATAATACTGAAAGGTCACAATTCTGCACTTTGTCTTCCTGATGGCAATATAATTTTCAATTCAACAGGAAATGCAGGAATGGCAACTGCTGGCGCTGGTGATGTGCTTACAGGAATTATCACTGGCTTATTGGCACGTGGATACAATCATGCTGATGCCTGCATGTTGGGAATGTACCTTCATGGACTTGCCGGAGACCTTGCTGCAAAGGACTTAGGTATAGAAAGTGTTGTTGCCGGCGACTTGATAAAATATCTTCCACAAGCATTTCGTAGGCTTTACGATTAAGTTTGATGTGTTAGTAACAAAAGAAAGAAGTATTGAACCTTAAACATATAAATACAACGATATGAAGAGATTCATTTTTGCATCCCTTTTAATGGTAACAGGACTGCAGACAGTGTTTTCGCAGTCATTGAAAATTACGGAAGAAGGAACAGGATATTACCTTCCACGTACAGAACTTTTCTTTACTATACAAGTAGAGAAGACAACATATACACCAGGCGAATTTTCCATATATGCAGATAAATATCTTAAGATGCGTGATGTTAACATGCAGTCTTCAGAGACTTATCGTATTATAGACATTAAGATTCATTCTTTGGGAGAACGTGATACGTCTAAGTATTATCTTGCTCCAACAGACGCAAAGCATAATATTCAGGATCTGAACTTAGATGATAATGGTGTGTTGCTTTCAATTAATGCCGCACCAAAGGAAATAAAGCTTCCTGTAAGTTTTACTCCTGCCCCTCGTCCTGCAAAACTTAATCCACGCGATTATATGAATGAGGATATCCTTTCTGCAGGAAGCACGGCAAAGATGGCAGAACTTAGTGCGCTTGAGATATATGATATACGTGAAAGCAAGAGTTCTCTTAGTAAGGGACAGGCCGACTTTATGCCTAAAGACGGAGAACAATTGCGTATAATGCTTGATAATCTTGCTACTCAGGAGCGTGCGCTTATGCAGCTGTTTACTGGAGTAACAATTAAAGATACAACAGAAACCGTTATTAAGTTTGTTCCTAACAAACCGATAAGCAAACAACTTCTCTTCCGTTTCTCTAAGTGGATGGGTATTACAGATGCAGATGACTTAGGCGGAGAGCCATATTATTTAAGTGTAGAAGACTTGCGTATGACTCCTCCAATAAAGGATCTTTATTTGAATACACGTAAAGTGAAGGACAATAGCGGTATATATGTCAATATGCCAGGTAAAATAAAGGTTAGTCTATTTAAAGGTGGCGACCTGTTGTCTGCCTATGAACTTTATGCAGCGCAGTTCGGAAGAACAGAAATGCTGACAGACGAGCTTTTCAACAAGAGATATTTTACTAGTCTGATACTTAATCCTGTAACAGGAAACCTAGATCAACTTAAAACAGAAAGCGTAAAGAAGTAGTCTTAAATATAAAAAGCATGTATCAAATGATAATGGTTTATATTGCCATATATATAGGATACATGCTTTTATTTTGCTCTTTATTTATTAATAACGGTTAAAAACAAGGCTCTTCATGCAAGATTTTTGCAGAAACATTATTTCATTGTTAGAAGATAAATTGATTATGCTTATGAAAACGATGAAATTTATAGTAGGAGTATTGATAGTCTATTGTATGACTTTCTCTTTGGTTTCTTGTGACGGTGATGATGATTTCAATTCTTCACATCCAGCATTTCCAAATGCCCTTGTTACGGTTAAGCCGTTGGAAGGTGGCGGATTCTACATGCAGCTTGACGACAGCACGACACTTTATCCTGATAATGTGTCAAAGTCTCCTTATGGAAGCAAGGAAGTAAGAGCCTTGGTGAACTATCGTGAAGTGGATCCCGCTAAGTATTCTGATGGGCAATCAGATGCTATTAGCTATACAAAGCATGTGACTCTTAATTGGATAGACAGTATTCTGACAAAGCCTGTAGTAGCTTATCCAGCAGAGGGAGCTGAAGATAAATATGGAAATGACCCTCTTGAAATAGTCAAGGACTGGACTACAGTGGCTGAAGACGGATATCTGACACTTAGGTTCCGCACACGTTGGGGTGGGAATACCGTTCACTATATCAACCTTCTAACAGGCAAGAATCCTGATAATCCATACGAAGTAGAGCTTCGCCACAATGCTTATGGTGACTTAAACGGTAGAACGGGTGATGCTTTAGTTGCATTTAAGATAAAGGATATCTCTGATGCAGATATGAAAACGGTAAAACTTACCATGAAGTATATGTCATTCAGTGGTGAGAAAACTATAACCATAGATTTTAGTAATGGCAAGATACAGTCTTCTTCAGAACAGATAGAAACGGCTGAATATTCTTCAAGCATAAAATAGATGGGTTGTGCAGAATGCTTTAAAGCTAAATAAAGAAACGACATATGCAGAAAGGCTGTACCATAAAAATGGTGCAACCTTTCGATATTTTGATATGACCGATAGGAACGAACATAACGAAGAATACATTTTAGGCTTGATTAAGCAGAATGTTCCTTCAGCAATGAAACTCCTTTACGACAGAAATATAGAATATATGTCTGCCGTATGTAGCCGTTATATTGCCGATGTTAACGACCAAAAGGATGTCTTACAGGAGAGTTTTATTAAGATTCTTACGTCTATCGGTAAATTCCAGTTTAGGGGAGAAGGTTCGTTAAGGTCATGGATGATAAGGATAACGGTCAATGAATCGCTGACTTTCTTGAGGAAAAACGCATCGCAGACCATTATTGATTTTGAAGAAAATTTGCCAGATACTCCTGATGAACCTGAGATAGAAGGCATCTCAGACGAGGTTATAAACGAGATGATTCTTTCTCTTGCTCCTGGTTTCAGAATGGTTTTCAATCTTTACGTATTTGAAAACAAAAGTCATAAGGAGATAGCCAAGTTGCTTGGTATAAGCGAAAGCACCTCAGCATCACAATTTTTGAGAGCAAAGACAAGGCTGGCGAGAATGATTAAAGAGTACAAGAAACACATTTAAACAGTTAGGTCATGGAAGAACAATGGATAAAAAATCTTAGAGAAAGATATGCAGACAAGAAAGAGCCTGCACCAGATGGTCTATGGGAAGACATCGAAGCTATCATGGCAGAACGTAGTAAAGCCAAAGTAACTATGGATGGTTCTAAATCTAAAGCCAAGACTGTTACTATGTGGACTCGTCGTATAGCTATTGCTGCAGCGTGCGTATTAATGATTGTAGGTGCATCCGTCTTGTTTTTCAATAATACTGAGAATAGGTTAGCATCAAATATAAATGAAGAAACAGAAAGCATAGAATCTAACGCACAAGAAATTAAAGATGCCAATGAGGAAGATAATGATTATGAAGAAGAAAGGTTACCTGTACAAAACAATATCTCAGATAAATTCCTTTCAATGGCAGACAAGGCGATAGATAGGCAGAAGGATATAGCTGAAGAGGAGACAAGAAATATAACAGATGAAAGTAGTAATATTGCAGAGCAGGTAGAGACAACGGATTCCACGTTGATGAAAAAAGAAAACGGAACATCCATGCCTGTTAAGTATAACTCAAAGAACTATTATGCAGAGAATAAAAGTAATGGTTCTGTACCTGTAAAGAAACAAAAGAATAGAGAAACGTCATTCTCACTATATGGAACAAATCTCCCTTCTTTTAATGTTTCTGCTGACGGTAACGGTTCTCAAAATATGTATATGGCAGTAAATAGCCCTTTCCTTAGCAGTGATGCTGTGCTTATGTCTTATAGTCCTTCATCGGTAGATGCCATTGCTTCATCTGATGAAGTGAATGTCAATCATCGTTTACCGTTGAAAGTCGGTGTGTCTGCACGCTTCAAGATTACCGATAGAATAGGAGTTGAGTCAGGCATTATGTACACGTATCTTACATCAGATATAGAGTCTGGCGATGAAAAAGGTGGATACAAGTCTACCCAAAAGCTGCATTATGTAGGTGTACCTATTAAGGCAAGTTATGATTTGTGGCAGACAGACGTATTGACACTATATGCCGGAATAGGTGGTGCTGTTGAGTTTTGCGTTGACGGAAACTATGTTACCGACTATTATTCAGGCAATAAAGTAGTAAGTACCAGTGAATATGAGATTAAGGACAATCGCCCTCAGTTCTCTTTAAATGCGTCTGCAGGATTGCAGTATAACATAAATGACGTAATTGGCATATATGCAGAGCCGGGTTTAAACTATTATATTGACAACGGAACAAGTGTAGACAATATATATAAGGATAAGCCTTGGAACTTCAGCCTTAATCTTGGTTTGCGTTTTACATTTGAATAGAGATAGTAAGAATATGTTTACCGTAGTGTTGATTATGGTTTAAGTCATAGACATAT
>JAUNIZ010000014.1 GCA_030523165.1 Prevotellaceae bacterium | reverse complement strand
TGATAAAAGAGTTGCTCTTTTGTCACTTTTTGTTTATATGTATAATGTTAAGTTTGCATATTTTCAATAGACTCTTTTGAACGATTGTCAGTCAATGATGCCGTTTTTATAGGGAGGATATGGTATCATTATATTTTATTGTTCCATGTTGCCAATAGCAAGATGTCAGTTAGATATATATTATATAATGTACCGTAATGTACGGAATAATTGTGAATAATCGACATTTTTTATTAAAACTAGGATAGATGTCATTTTTTTTGTTTATGTTTGCATTGTCAATGTTGTCAGTATATTGTCTCTGGCACAGGATTTGCTGATATGTTGACAAAAGGATGCTGAAGCAATATGTGAAAGATGTAGGTCTTTATAACATTGCTTACGGCATGAATGATTACGAATAACAATAAAAATGAAAAAATTATGAACGAAGAAAGACTTTATGATTTAATTCGCGAGAAAGAGAATATAGCATCGGCTGCCATGCCTGCGCTTATGCGCAAGGTATATGTATGGATGACGCTGGCGCTTGTGATAACTGGCTTTACGGCTTATGGCGTTGCGTCTAGCCCTGGGCTGATTTCTGCTATACTTATGAACAAGATGTTGTTCTATGGACTTATCATAGCGGAGTTGGCACTTGTATGGATTGTTGCAGGACGTATAAACAAGATGTCGCTGACTACAGCAACGCTTCTTTTTATCTTGTACTCGGTGCTTAACGGTGCGACACTATCTGTGATATTCCTTGCATATACGATGTCGTCGATTACAAGTGTATTCTTCATTACTGCAGGAACATTTGCCGCAATGGCTGCTATAGGTTACTTTACAAAGACAGACCTTACTTCATTGGGCAAGATATTGATGATGGCTTTGATAGGACTTATCATAGCGACTATTGTCAACGTTTTCTTTGTACATAGCGGTGGCTTTGGACTTATAATAAGTTATGTAGGCGTCTTGATATTTGTCGGTCTTACTGCCTATGACAGCCAGAAGATAAAAGTAATGTTGGCAGAAGCAGACGATGTGACAGAAGAAGCACAGAAGATAGCCCTTCTAGGTTCGCTGACACTTTATCTTGATTTTATCAATCTGTTCCTTTATCTTCTGAGAATATTCGGAAGCAGCAGGGATTAATATTAGTGATTGTCTGTTATATATATAGGAGAGCAAGCCAAAAACGGCTTGCTCTCATTTTTTTATATGTGAATATTTATGCAATATCCTGTATTTTTATGCAGAAATATTTGTATATATGCATAAAAATGCATAATTTTGCGCCCTGAATTGCATAAATATACAATTATGAAAGCGAAAAACAACCGACTTCAAACACTCAGAATGCTTATCTCAAGCAAAGAACTGTGCAGTCAAGATGAGGTTCTTAGGGCTCTTGAAAAAGAGGGTTATAATGTAACTCAAGCAACACTTAGCCGCGACATGAAGCAGCTAAAGGTGGCGAAAGCGACTAACCTTGGAGGCAGATACTTCTATGTGTTGCCTAATGAAACCATGTACAAGCGTGTTTCTAGTCCTAAGAAGGCGGCAGAGATGCTGCTCACGTCAGGTTTTGTGTCGATTAATTTCTCTGCCAACATGGCGGTAATAAAGACACGCCCAGGATATGCCAGCAGTATTGCCTATAACATTGACAATGGTGGAATATCTTGTATCTTAGGTACGATAGCTGGCGATGATACAATATTCATAGTAATTAAAGAAGGTGTAAAGCCAGAGACGGTGATAGAAGGCCTTAAGAATGTCATACCAGATGTCAGTAAATCTGATACTTGAGTTTTACAGAACAAGAAACGAAATTATGATAAAATGCAGCATGCCATTATAGATGGGAGATACAAAAAAATAAATATAGAAGCATGGCTGCATGCGGTTTTTAGAATAAAAACGAAATGGAAGAAATTAAAGTGATGGTTGCGGACGCGTCTCATGAGAAGTACGTGGACACCATACTTGAAACAATGGCGGCTGCGGCAGCTGTACGCGGAACGGGTATCGCAAAGCGAACCCACGAATATCTGGCAACAAAGATGAAGGAAACTAAGGCGGTCATAGCCTTGTGTGGTGACCGCTTTGCAGGTTTCAGTTACATCGAGACTTGGGGAAACAAGCACTATGTTACCACTTCGGGACTTATAGTACACCCTGATTTCAGAGGACTTGGTGTTTCAAAGCGTATCAAGGACATGACTTTCACGCTAGCTCGTCTGCGATGGCCAAAGGCAAAGATATTCAGTCTTACAAGCGGTTCCGCCGTAATGAAGATGAATACCCAGCTGGGGTATCTGCCGGTAACGTTCGCTGACCTGACAGACGACGAGTCTTTCTGGAGAGGCTGCGAAGGATGTATCAATGTAGATGTGTTGAAACGCACAGAACGACGATATTGTATCTGTACGGGAATGCTTTACGATCCTGAAGAACATCAGGGAGACAAGCTTCCGCTGGAATTGCCTAATGAAGTTATAGAAAGATTAAACAAAGTAGGAAACTAAAATAAAAATATAATTGTTATGGCTGACAAAAAGAAAGTAGTAGTAGCGTTTTCAGGAGGTCTCGATACCTCTTATACAGTAATGAAACTGTCTCATGACATGGGTTATGAGGTATATGCGGCATGTGCGAATACCGGTGGTTTCAGTGACGAACAGCTAAAGCTGAACGAAGAGAACGCATATAAGTTGGGCGCAAAAGAATATGTTACTCTTGACGTTACCCAGGAATATTACGAGAAAAGTCTTAAATACATGGTGTTCGGAAATGTTCTCCGAAACAACTGTTACCCTATATCAGTATCTTCAGAGCGTATTTTCCAGGCTATTGCCATTGCACGCTATGCAAAACAGATTGGTGCTGATGCAATTGCCCACGGTTCTACAGGTGCCGGCAATGACCAGATACGCTTTGACATGACATTCCTGGTAATGGCTCCGGGCGTTGAGATTATCACACTGACACGCGACAAGGCATTGTCAAGAAAGGAAGAGGTAGATTACCTTAACGAACACGGATTCTTCGCTGACTTCACAAAACTGAAGTATTCATACAACGTAGGAATATGGGGTACGAGCATCTGCGGTGGCGAAATTCTAGACTCTGCACAGGGGTTGCCAGAAGAAGCATACCTTAAGCACGTTACAAAGCAAGAGGAAAGCGAACTTAAGATAGAATTCAAGAAGGGCGAGATAGTAGCTGTAAACGGCGAGAAATACGATGACAAGATAAAGGCTATACAGAAGATAGAAGAGATAGGCGCAGCTTACGGAATAGGACGTGACTGCAATGTCGGCGATACTATTATAGGTATAAAGGGTCGTGTAGGCTTTGAGGCTGCTGCTCCGAAACTTATAATCGAGGCTCACCGTACACTGGAGAAGTACACTCTCAGCAAGTGGCAGCAGTACTGGAAAGATCAGGTAGGCAACTGGTACGGAATGTTCCTGCACGAAAGCCAGTACTTAGAACCTGTAATGCCAGATATAGAAGCTATGTTAACAAGCAGCCAGCGCAATGTGAACGGTACTGTAATACTGAAACTCCGTCCGTTAGGATTCGAAGTTGTAGGTGTTGATTCTGCCGATGACCTGCTGAAGTCTAAGCTCGGAGAGTATGGAGAGATGCAGCACGGCTGGACAGCAGATGAGGCAAAGGGCTTTATCAAGGTTCTCAGCACTCCATTGAGAGTTTACTATGGAATACATAGCGACGAGGAAAGATAAAAGATCTATACAAGAATAGATAATAATTAACACGAGTTTATCAAGAAGCGATATGATAAAGATAGGAATCTTAGGCGGAGCGGGCTATACGGCAGGCGAACTTATACGTATACTCCTGAACCATCCACAGGCAGAGATAGTGTTTGTGAATAGCGAGAGCAATGCCGGAAACCTCATAACTGATGTTCACGAGGGACTTTACGGAGATACGGACTTACGATTTACAGACGCAATGCCGTTTGCTGACGTTGATGTCCTATACTTCTGTTTCGGTCATGGAAAGAGCGAGCAGTTTCTGAAAGAGCATCAGATACCTGAGAATGTAAAAATCGTAGACCTTGCACAAGACTTCCGTCTTGAGGCACCTGGAAATGACTACGTGTATGGACTTCCAGAGATAAATTCTGACAGGATAGCGAAGGCTATGCATGTTGCTAATCCAGGATGTTTCGCAACGTGCATACAGCTAGGACTTCTGCCGGCAGCAAGCATGAAACTTATAAAGGACGATGTTGCAGTAAACGCAATTACAGGTTCTACGGGTGCAGGACAGAAGCCTGGTGCAACAACACATTTCAGTTGGCGCAACAACAATATGAGCATCTATAAGCCTTTCCAACATCAGCATGTGCCAGAGATAAAGCAGAGTCTTAAACAGGTGCAAGGCTCACTCGATGCTGATATAGATTTCATACCATATCGTGGTGATTTTGCACGTGGAATATTCGCTACAGAGGTTGTAAAGACCGATGCTCCAATAGAGGAAATTGTAGAAGGCTACAAAGAATTCTATAAGGATGCGGCGTTTACCCATTATGTAGACAAAGCTATAGACCTGAAACAAGTGGTAAATACAAACAAGTGTCTTGTGAATTGTGAGAAATATGGCAACAAGCTCCTTATAACCTCTTGTATAGACAACCTTCTGAAGGGAGCTGTAGGACAGGCAGTGCAGAACATGAACCTAATGTTCGACATAGACGAAAGGAGCGGTCTGGCGTTGAAGCCTTCAGCATTTTAGTCACTTATCGACTGTGTTGTTCATCTGCGATTGAGCGTTTGGCAATGTAAGTCGATGATTCTTCATTAATAATAGAAGTATTATGAAATTATTTGATGTATATCCATTATTCGATGTTAATATAGTAAAGGGCAAGGGATGTGCCGTTTGGGATGATAAAGGACAGGTATATCTTGACCTTTATGGCGGTCATGCGGTGATAAGCATCGGTCATTGCAACCAACACTATGTGAAAAGAATGACCGAGCAGCTCAATACGCTTGGCTTTTACAGCAACTCGGTTATTAACGGCTTGCAGCGTGAACTTGCGGAAAGACTTGGGAAAATAAGCGGATATGACGACTATCAGCTGTTCTTGATAAATAGCGGTGCCGAAGCAAACGAGAATGCCTTGAAGCTTGCATCGTTCAAGAACGGAAGAACACGTGTGCTGTCTGCGGAGAAGTCTTTCCACGGTCGCACATCATTGGCGGTGGAAGTAACAAACAATCCTAAGATAATCGCTCCTATCAATGACAACAGTCATGTAACATACCTTCCGATAAACGATATTGAGGCTTGGGAGAAAGAATTAGCCAAAGGAGATGTCTGCGCCTGCATATTGGAGTGTATTCAGGGTGTGGGTGGAATAAAGATGGTCACAGAAGAGTTCGCAAAGGCTCTTTCTGAAGCATGCAAGAAACATGGAACGGTGCTTATCTGCGATGAGATACAATGCGGATATGGGCGTAGCGGAAAGTTCTTTGCGCATCAGTGGCTTGGCATACGTCCTGACTTGATTACCGTAGCTAAAGGTATCGGCAATGGTTTCCCTATGGGAGCGGTGCTTATATCTCCAGACTTTGAACCTGTGTACGGTCAGCTTGGAACAACGTTCGGCGGCAACCATCTTGCATGTGCTGCAGCTTTGGCTGTGCTTGATGTAATGGAGAGTGAGGATCTGATTGATAATGCGCGTGTTACAGGTGAATATCTGATGAAGAAACTCAAAGACCTCCAGACTGTGCAGCCGCATATAACGGATGTTAGAGGTCAGGGACTTATGATAGGAATCGACCTTGATATCCCTCATAAGGAACTGCGTCAGAATCTGGTTTATGAACAGCATTGCTTTACAGGTTGCGCTTCAACAAACATATTGCGCCTTCTTCCTCCATTGACATTCACCAAGAACATGGCGGATGACTTTATTGAAAGACTCAAAAGAGCATTCGCTGCTATTGAGAAATAACGTTTAGTGTTTATACATAAATAAAGCACAACCAATAAAGATTAATAGATTGTATCCAAAAGGTGCTTTCCACAATATGTGGGAGGCACCTTTTTTTACTCCGACAAAAAGTAACCATATTATAATTCCAATCATTAAATTATTTAATAAACACTGACTATTTGTCAATCGTGGCTGACTATTTGACTGAATTTGTAAATGGCACGTTTGTTGCGATATGCATTAGTGAAAGCCTGAAACGAGAGCGAAGGGCAGCCGAAGAAAGTAGAACTTGAAAAAGCCAACTGACAGAGGCAATAAAAGAAAGAATAAAAACAATAGGAGGATTTATTATGTTACCAGTAATTAGCAGAAATTCGTGGATGCCTGAAGTATTCAGAGATTTTTTTGACAACGACTTTATGACGAGAGCCAACGCAACCGCACCGGCGATAAACGTAAAGGAAACCGAAAAGGATTACACCGTTGAGGTAGCTGCTCCTGGAATGAAAAGTGAAGATTTCAACATCAATGTCGATAATGACGGCAACCTTCACATCAAAATGGAAAGCAAGAACGAGAAGAAAGACGAGAACAAGAAACAGCATTATCTGCGTCGTGAATTCTCTTACAGCAAGTATGAACAGACATTGCTCTTGCCAGATGATGTTGACAAAGAAAAGATTGCCGCTAAGGTTAACGACGGAGTGCTGAGCATAGAGTTGCCGAAAATCGAGAAGCCGGTTGAAGAACCTGCAAGGCAGATTGAGGTTAAATGATACACTCATTAGTTATTAAGAAGTTAGTTAGATGTATAAATGAGCCGAGACGTGAGTCCCGGCTCATTTATTTTTCCGAAATGTTATGCTTTACTTGTTTGATATTCTTCATTTTCTGAAAGGTTTTTCTTACCTTTGCATGCGTTATGAAATTATTCCTGGAAAATTACGTATATCATTATAAGTCGCTTATTTCGTTGGGCGTTCCTATCGTTGTAGGGCAGCTAGGCAATATCATTCTGGGTTTTGCTGATACGCTTATGGTAGGGCATCATAGCATGAAGGAACTTGCGGCAGCAAGTTTCGTCAATACCATGTTTATGCTTTTTGTAGTATTTGCAATGGGCTTTTCTTACGGATTGACACCTGTTATAGGCAATCTTTTCGGCCGAGAAGAAAACGAGAAGATAGGCCACATGATGCGTAACGGATTGGCATCGAACACATTGCTTGCAGTATTGATGCTTGTCGTTTTGGCTGCTTTTTATATGTGTTTAGACTATATGGGACAGCCTGAAGAACTGTTGCCGTTGATGAGACCATATCTTTTGGTGAATATAATATCCTTTCCTTTTATCTGCTGGCTTAATGCTTTCAAGCAGTTTTATGATGCTATAGGGCATACAAAGACACCTATGTATGTGCTTATAGGCGGCAATGTGTTGAATATAGTTGGCAATTATCTGCTGATTTACGGTAAAATGGGTCTTCCTGAGTTAGGGCTGTTAGGTGCAGGACTGTCTACTATGATTTCCAGAATTGTAATGGTGTTCGCTTTTGTTATGTTCTTTTTCTTTATGAAACGATATAGGATATATGCACAAGGATTTGTCGACGGTAGAGTTAACAAGACGGATTTCCGTCACTTGTGTGTGATGGGAACGCCGATAGCTTTCCAGATGGGTATGGAGGCTGCTTCATTTTCTCTTACGGCAATATTTGTCGGATGGCTTGGTACTACGGCATTGGCTGCTCATCAGGTAATGCTGACAGTATCTCAGGTATTCTATATGGTATATTATGGAATGGCTGCTGCAGTGGCTGTACGTGTAAGCTATTTTCATGGGCGTAAGGATTTAAAGCCTGTGCGTGCAACTGCTAATGCAGGGTTTCATATCATACTCCTTGTAGCGATTGTGGTTTCAATACCAGTATTTCTTCTAAGGAATGAGGTCAGTTATTGGTTTACTGACAGTGATGAAGTTTGTGTGGTCGTTTCACAGACGATATTCGTTCTTATTCTATATCAGTTTGGTGACGGACTGCAATGCACATTTGCCAATGCTATGCGTGGCATTTCGTGTGTAAAGCCTATGATTTGGATATCCTTTTTCTCGTATTTCATTGTCTCGTTGCCACTTAGCTGGCTTTTCGGAATATACTTAGGTTATGGCTTGGTGGGAATATGGGCGGCATTTCCTATATGTCTTCTGTGTGCAGGATTGCTGTATTACACTGGTTTCAGGAGAGCATTGGGAAAAGAAGAAAAAGAATTGTTGTCATCAAAGTCTTGTTGAACCATGTATAGTCAAATACATCTATTTTATTTGGACTATTTAAAGTAATTCTGTATCTTTGCAAATTATGAAGTATATTTTTGAAACCCAGATGATGGTACGCGACTATGAGTGCGATATAGAAGGCATTGTAAACAACGCCAACTATCTGCATTATGCCGAGCACACGCGCCATCTGTTTCTGCAGAAGTGCGGATTAAGCTTTGCGGAGATGCACCGTAAGGGTGTAGATGCTGTTGTCGCAAGAATGAACCTTCAGTTCAAGACACCGCTAAGATGTGACGACGAGTTCAAATCATGCCTTAATATGAAAAAGGAAGGGCTGAGATACGTATTCTATCAGGACATATACCGTGCTTCTGACCGAAAGATATGTTTCAAAGGAGTTATAGATCTTGTATGCCTGGTCAATGGCAAACTGGCTGTGAGCGAGGACTATGACGAGGCGTTTAAACAATGGATTTAGTATAGAATGTATGACAATGAGATATTAGACGTATTGACTTTTGCGAGGATTAACCATTTCAACCTGGTTGAAAAAGCGCAACTCCTTCGCAAGGCAGGCTGTGCGTCAGTCATAATAGAGAACCGTCTCAACATTAAGGATGTTTTTCCTGAATGTTCAGAACGGGTGTCGGAAGGACTTAAGGATATAGAAGATGCTAAAAGAAGAGCTGAAAGCGAGATAGATTATGTCTTGCGCAATGATATCAAGATTCTGAGTCTCTCTTCTGAAGACTATCCTCAAAGACTTGGAGAGTGTGAGGATGCTCCGGTAGTATTGTTCTATAAAGGCACGGCAAACCTTAACGCCAAACGTATAGTCAGCATTGTCGGTACCCGTCATTGCACCGTTTATGGTCAGGATATTATCCGTCGCTTTGTTGCAGACCTTAGACAATTATGCCCGGAAGTTCTCATTGTGAGCGGTTTGGCTTACGGAGTGGATATCAATGCCCACCAACAGGCATTGTCCAATGGCTATGATACTGTAGCTGTTTTGGCTCATGGATTGGACACGATTTATCCTTCTAGACATAGGGATACGGCAAACCGTATGCTTTCACAAGGCGGTCTGCTGACAGAATATTTCACTTTTACCAATGCCGACAAACTAAACTTTCTTAGGAGAAACCGTATTGTTGCAGGTCTCTCTGATGCTACAATAGTTGTTGAAAGTGCTTCACATGGCGGAGGCTTGGTTACGGCAAGGCTGGCGTTGGAGTATAATCGTGAAGTGTTTGCCTTCCCTGGCCGTATAGGCGATACTTATTCTGAAGGTTGCAACAATATGATTAGAGACAGCAAGGCGGCTATGATAACTTCTGCAACAGATTTCGTAAACATGATGGGATGGGAGGATGACGCTACTTTGACCAAAGCCCGTAAGACTGGTATAGAACGTACATTATTTCCTGACTTGACACCGGAAGAGCAGCGTGTGGCGGATATACTTCTTAAAGAAGGCGATATGCAGATAAATGTCATTTCTTCTGTTATTGGACTACCTATACATCAGCTTACATCATTATTGTTTACTATGGAGATGAAAGGTGTTGTCCGGGTTCTGGCAGGAGGTGTTTATCATATCATATCTTAGGCGATTGGTTATATTTAGGAATAAAGAAGTTAAGGTGTAAAACAAAGATAATTAACTTCTATATGCAATAAAGAAAAAAATGAAAATAAACAATATAGATTTCGGAAAATATCCGTTGTTCCTTGCACCTATGGAAGATGTTACAGACATAGGCTTCCGTTTGTTATGCAAACGCTATGGGGCTTCTATGGTATATACTGAATTCGTAAGTGCCGAGGCACTTGTGCGCTCAATAAAATCAACTGTAAGCAAATTGACAATCAGTGATAGTGAACGTCCCGTAGGTATTCAGATTTATGGTAGAGATGTTGATTCTATGGTTGAGGCTGCGAAGATAGTAGAACAGGCAAAGCCGGATCTGATAGACATAAACTTCGGTTGTCCAGTAAAGAAGGTTGCAGGAAAGGGTGCCGGAGCAGGCATGTTGCAGAATGTTCCGCTTATGCTTGAAATTACAAAGGCTGTAGTTGAGGCGGTAAATGTACCTGTTACCGTAAAGACAAGACTTGGCTGGAATAGCGAGAAACTTATAATAACCGACCTTGCAGAACAACTGCAGGATTGTGGAATACAGGCATTGACTATACATGGACGTACAAGAGCGCAGATGTATACAGGAGAAGCCGACTGGACATTGATAGGTGAGGTAAAGCGTAATCCAAGAATACATATCCCGATAATAGGAAATGGAGACATTACCACGCCGGAACAGGCTAAGAGAGCTTTTGACGACTATGGCGTAGATGCCGTCATGATAGGGCGAGCCACATTTGGTCATCCATGGATTTTCAAGGAGATACGTGATTATATTGACGGGAAAGAACCCGACGAGTCAATGGATTTCAATTGGAAACTTGATGTGCTGGAAGAACAGTTGCGTATCAACGTTGAACGCATTGACGAATATCGCGGTATTCTTCATACTCGCAGACACCTTGCTGCAAGTCCGATTTTCAAGGGAATCCCTGATTTTAGACAGACACGTATAGCCATGTTGAGGGCTAATACAACAGAGGAACTTACTGGCATATTGGCAGAATGTAGGAAGCGTCTTGGATGATTAGTATCTGCATATTATAACAATTACATTAAATTATGCGCTAAAATGATACGATTTAAAGAAAAATACGTACCTTTGCATGATAATAATAAGATTTGGAAAAGATGAAAATATCAGTTATAGGCGCAGGTGCAATGGGTGGCGCCATGGTTGAAGGCTTTGCCCAATGCAGCATGTTCAATTCTTCAGACATTACCGTTTCTGCTCCCCATTATGCTACTCTTGATCATTTTGCCATGCTTGGCGTAAGCATTACTACAGACAATAAGGCTGCTGCAGAATGTTCTGACATAGTAGCGGTAGTAGTGAAGCCGTGGCTTGCAGAACAGGTAATAAAGGAAATCAAGCCGGTTTTGAACTATTCAAAGCAGATACTGATGGTGGTTGTTGCCGGTGTATCGTCAGAACAGATTAAAGAATGGCTTGACAAAGGTGACGGTTCTCTTCCTCAGATCTTCCTCGTAATACCTAATATTGCTATTGCAGTGAAAAGTTCTATGACGTTTATCGTTCCGGTAAATGCCAAGGAAGGAAGCGTACAGCTTATAAAGGAGATTTTCGATGAAACAGGAAGCTCACTTGTTACAGAGGAACGTCTGTTGGGAGCAGGCACAACACTTGCTTCTTGCGGTATAGCTTATGCCATGAGATATGTGCGCGCTTCTGTAGAAGGAGGTGTGGAACTCGGCTTTAAAGCCAAGGATGCGCAGAAGATAGTATTGCAGACCGTAAAGGGTGCTGTAGATCTTTTGCTTGCAAACGGCAATCATCCTGAGGCTGAAATTGACAAAGTGACTACGCCTGGCGGTCTTACCATACGTGGACTCAACGAAATGGAACATGCAGGATTTACCTCTGCTGTGATAAGAGGTTTGAAAGCTGGAGTGAAATAAATATATATAGAGGCAAGGAATATTGCTGAAAACTAAAACATAACCTAATAAAAATACAGATGGAAGAAGAAATCAAACAGATTGGCGAACGCCTTAAAGGGCTTCGTGAGGTACTGGATATCCCTGCAGAAGAAGTTGCTGACCTTTGCGGAATATCTGTTGACACCTATCTGAACGTAGAAGAGGGCGAAGGAGAACTCTCTATCAGTAATTTGCAGAAGATATCAAAGAAATACGGTATCGCTCTCGATGTTATTCTGTTTGGTGAAGAACCGCACATGAGTACTTACTTCCTGACACGTAAAGGACAGGGTATGAGTGTTGAACGCCGTAAGGCATATAAATACCAAAGCCTTGCAAGCGGTTTCAGAGGAAGAAGAGCAGAGCCTTTTATGGTGCTTGTTGAGCCTAAGTCAGAAAATACTCCATTGGAGAAGAACTCACATGACGGTCAGGAATTTGATATGATAACCGAAGGCAGTATGGAACTTACCATAGGCAAGAAGACTCTTATATTAAATGAAGGCGACAGCATATATTTCGATGCAAATATACCTCATGGCATGCGTGCATTAGGAGATAAGCCTGTCCGCTTCCTTGCGATCATATTTTAGTTGATATATTAATAAGGTAGAAAGACAATGATTGAGAGATTTCTAAAACAGACACACTTCACGTCTGTTGATGATTACAATAATAACCTGCACTTTATTGTGCCTCAGAACTTTAACTTCGCCTATGACGTAATGGATGTCTGGGCAGAAGAGAAGCCTGATAAACTGGCTCTTTTATGGACCAATGATGAAGGTGAATGTATTCGTTTCACATTCAAAGACCTTAAGGAACAGAGCGACCGCACAGCCTCATACTTCCAGTCGTTGGGCATAGGCAAGGGCGATATGGTAATGCTTATTCTTAAAAGGCGTTATGAATATTGGCTGTCTATGCTTGCTCTACACAAGATAGGAGCCGTTGCGATACCTGCTACCCACATGCTTACCACCCATGATATAGTATATCGTAACAACAGGGCAGGCGTCAAGGCTATAGTTTGTGTCGGCGAAAGCTATGTGCTTCAGCAGGTTGAAGGCTCAAAGAAGGATAGTCCTACGCTTGAAACGCTGATAAGCATAGGCGAAGAAGTGCCGGAAGGTTTCCATGACTGGCATAAGGAATGGAACGATGCACCTCCGTTCAAGCGTCCTGAACACGTGAACGACAATGACGATACGATGCTTATGTACTTTACAAGCGGAACAAGTGGCGAGCCTAAGATGGTTGCCCATGACTTCCTTTATGCGCTTGGGCATCTCACAACCGGTGTGTTCTGGCATAACCTTCAGGAGGATAGCATACACCTTACAATAGCCGATACAGGTTGGGGAAAGGCTGTTTGGGGCAAGCTTTACGGACAATGGTTTGCAGGAGCGGTGGTTTTCGTGTTTGACCACCAGAAGTTTACGGCAGACAAGATTATGCGTAAGATAGAGGAATACAAGATAACATCGTTCTGTGCTCCTCCTACTGTATATCGTTTCATGATACATGAAGACTTCTCAAAATATGATTTGTCTTCTCTTCGTTATTGCACTACGGCAGGCGAAGCTCTAAATCCAGCTGTGTTTGACCGTTTCTATGAATTGACGGGCATAAGACTTATGGAAGGTTTTGGGCAGACCGAGACCACTATGACGTTAGGAACAATGCCTTGGATGACACCGAAACCGGGTTCTATGGGTATGCCTAACGGTCAGTATGACATAGACTTGCTGCGCCCAGACGGTACTTCTTGCGAAGACGGAGAAAAGGGAGAGATAGTCGTAAAGGTAGGAAAGGAAAAGCCTTTCGGACTTTTCAAGGAATATTACCGTGACCCTGAACTGACGCAACAGACGTGGCATGACGGGGTTTACCATACGGGTGATGTCGCATGGCGTGACGAAGACGGCTACTATTGGTTTGTAGGAAGAATAGATGACGTGATAAAGAGCAGCGGTTATCGTATCGGTCCGTTTGAAGTAGAGAGCGCATTGATGACACATCCTGCCGTTGTTGAATGTGCTATAACAGGTGTTCCCGATGACATTAGAGGCATGGTCGTAAAGGCAACCGTTGTCTTGGGCAAGAACTGGAAAGGCAAGGAAGGCCCTGAACTCGTCAAAGAACTTCAGGAACACGTAAAGCATGAAACAGCGCCATATAAGTATCCTCGTATCATAGAGTTTGTTGATGAGTTGCCAAAGACTATAAGCGGTAAGATAAGACGTGTGGAAATACGTGAGAAAGATAATACGAAATGAAACAAAGGATAGTAGTAAAGGTGGGCAGCAACGTGCTCACTCGTGATGACGGAAAGCTTGACGTAACCCGTATGTCGGCACTTGTTGACCAGTTGGCGTGGCTTATGCAGAACGGATATGAGGTAATTCTTGTATCCAGTGGTGCTATGGCAAGCGGGCGAGGAGAGATAAAGGTGAACCGAAAGCTTGATAGCGTGGCTCAACGTCAGCTATATTCGGCATTGGGACAAGCCAAGCTCATCAATCTTTACTACGACCTTTTCCGTGAATATCGCATATCTGTAGGACAGGTATTGACCATGAAAGAGAACTTTGCATCGCGTCGTGAATACCTTAACCAGCGTGCCTGCATGTCGGTGATGCTTGACAACGGTGTGCTTCCCATAGTGAATGAGAACGATACGGTTAGCGTTACCGAGCTTATGTTTACCGATAACGATGAGCTTTCGGGCTTGATAGCTTCCATGATGGATGCTGAAACGCTTATAATACTAAGCAATATCGACGGCATATATGACGGTTCTCCGAAAGACATTTCTGCCAAGGTTATACCTTTGGTAGAGCCAGACAAGGATCTGAGCGAATATATCCAGACGGAGAAAAGCGGCTTCGGAAGAGGTGGAATGATAACCAAATGCAATATCGCGCGCAAGGTTGCCGATGAGGGAATCCGTGTTATTATTGCCAACGGAAAGCGTGATGACATTCTCATAAAGCTGATTCGCGAGCCGGAAAACACTCTTCATACCGAGTTTGTTCCTGCTTCTCAGCCTGTTTCCAACGTGAAGAAATGGATAGCGCATAGCGAAAGCTTTGCCAAAGGCATAGTCCGTATAAACATGAAAGCAGCAGACAAGTTGCGTGGAAATGCCGCGGTAAGCCTCTTGTTTGTAGGCGTTACGGCTATTGAAGGCGATTTCGAGGAAGGCGATATTATAAATATCGTTGATGAAAATGGCGATAGAGTAGGAGTAGGCCGTGCTGGTTTCGGGTCTGTTGAGGCTCAAAGGAATATAGGAAAGCATGACCTTAAGCCGCTGGTTCATTATGACTACCTCTATATGGAGTAAATGCGGCAGATAATAAAAGATATGTTTGTGCTATAGAAAACTATGCTTTCCTATGCGGAAAACTATGTTTTATAAGCCGGAAAAGACATATATGTTTTATTGATATGATAACAAGCAGTGCCGTTAAAGGCGCGTTTATATAAATTAGGACAATGGAACTTAAAGAAATATTCAGTAAAGTAAAGGCTGCAGGAAAGGAACTTGCTGTAGTCGGCGACGATACAAAAAACAGCATTCTCCATGCTGTAGCCGATGCAATTATAGCCAACAAGGAATCTTTGTTGACGGCTAATGCAGAGGATTTGAGCCGTATGGATAAGTCTAATCCGTTGTATGACAGGCTCCAGCTTACCGACAAGCGTCTGGAAGATATAGCTTCCGACATGCGTCATGTAGCTACTCTGCCTTCGCCGCTAGGCAAGAAAACCAATGAAAAGGTGCTTGCCAATGGGCTTCGCCTATGTCGCGTGAGTGTTCCGTTTGGTGTTATCGGAATGATATACGAGGCTCGCCCTAATGTAAGCTTTGATGTATTCTCTCTTTGCTTTAAGAGTGGCAATGCCTGTCTGCTGAAAGGAGGTCGCGATGCAGATAGTTCTAACAAGGCTATTGTTAGCCTTATACATAGCGTCTTGCGCCGATTTGGTATAAACGAGGCTGTTGTGGAACTGCTTCCTGCTACACATGAGGCAACTGGAGAGCTGCTTTCTGCCGTAGGATATGTAGACTTGTGCATTCCAAGAGGCGGTAAGAAACTCATAGAGTTTGTTCGTGATACGGCAAAAGTTCCTGTTATTGAGACGGGAGCGGGTGTTGTAAATACCTATTTCGATGAGTATGGCGACCTCAAGATGGGCGCGGCTATAATCAACAATGCCAAGACACGCAGGGTAAGTGTATGCAATGCGTTGGATTGCCTTATCGTTCACGAGTCAAGAGTAAAGGATTTGCCCGAACTTTGTGCCCCACTTAGTATAAGCAATGTTATAGTCTATGCAGACGATCAGGCATATTCAGCACTTGCAGGGCGTTATCCGGAAGAACTTCTTCGCCATTCTACCCCTGAAAGTTACGGAACGGAATTCATGGACTATGCTATTGCTATAAAGACAGTACCTTCTCTTGATGCAGCATTGGAGCATATCAGCCGATACGGATCAGGGCATAGCGAGTGTATAATAACCCAGAACAAGGAGTGTGCAGCCGAGTTCCAGGCAAAGGTAGATGCAGCATGCGTGTATTGGAATGCTCCTACTAGCTTTACCGATGGCGCACAGTTCGGCTTGGGCGCAGAGATTGGCATAAGCACCCAAAAGCTAGGACCTCGCGGCCCAATGGCTCTTGAAGAGATAACCACCTATAAGTGGCTGATTGAAGGCGAAGGACAGATAAGAAAGTAAATCCATAGGATTTTGATTTCTGTTATTTAGTTTAGACAAGCATATATTAGACAATTAATAATTACATTTAAGCAATATCGATATGAAGACATTTATTAATGTAGAAGACATCGGCAACATTTCGCAAGCGCTTGCCGAGGCAAAGGAAATAAAGGAAAACAGATATAAGTATCAGCATCTTGGCAAAAACAAGACGTTGATGATGATATTCTTCAACAATAGTCTTAGAACACGTCTCAGCACACAAAAGGCTGCCATGAACCTTGGCATGAATGTAATAGTGCTGGATGTAAATGCTGGAGCATGGAAACTGGAGACCGAGCGTGGCGTAATAATGGATGGAGACAAGAGCGAACATCTTCTTGAAGCTATCCCTGTAATGGGATGTTACTGCGATTTGATAGGTGTGCGTTCTTTCGCAGGGCTTAGCGATCGTGAATATGACTATGCGGAAACGGTGCTTAACCAGTTCATAAAGTATAGCGGTCGCCCTGTATTCGCTATGGAAACGGCTACCGTTCACCCGTTGCAGGCATTTGCAGACCTTGTAACTATCGAGGAACATAAGCAGACCGCACGCCCTAAGGTTGTGCTTACATGGGCTCCTCATTGCCGTGCGTTGCCTCAGGCTGTGCCTAATTCATTCGCTCAATGGATGAATGCGGCAGATGTAGACCTTGTCGTTACTCACCCTGAAGGCTATGAACTTGACCCGAAGTTTGTAGGCAATGCACGTGTAGAGTATGACCAGATGAAGGCTTTGGAAGGCGCAGACTTTGTTTATGCAAAGAACTGGAGCTGTCCTGGCGTTACGAATCCTGCTGATTACGGAAAGATTATCAGCAAGGACATGAGCTGGACAATAGATGCAGCACACATGGCAGTTACCAATAACGGAAAGTTCATGCATTGTCTTCCGGTACGTCGTGGACTGATTGTTACCGATGACGTGATAGAAAGTCAAAATTCATTGGTTATACCAGAGGCGGCAAATCGCGAGATTTCAGCTTCTGTAGTAATAAAGAGAATGCTTGAAGCATTGTAATTCCAGGCTTATAGCCTATCAGTTCATGAGTTTCTGAGTATACTAAGGCAAGAAGAAGAGGATAACAATAACAGCCAATACACTCAGAATCTCATGAACATATATAAAGACTTAAGGTATAAAAGATAGAAACTAAATGGAAAATGTTATAACCCAGATGGTTATACTCCTGTTTTTGGTTGTTGCAGGATTTGTAGCCAACAAGTGCGGACTGATGGATAATGATTTCGACCGCAAACTTTCTAATTTCGTAATCAATATATCATGTCCATGCCTTATTGTCGCTTCTGTAATGGGCGACGTTCTTCCCGACCGTAATATGATATTGCCATTGTTGGGTGTAGGATTCTGTACTTACATCTTGCTTTTCTTTATAGCGTGGTTTCTGCCACGTCATTTTGTGAAGAACCGTGAGGTGCAGGGCATGTATAGCTTTATGCTTATGTTCGCCAATGTAGGATTTATCGGCTATCCGATCGTGGCTTCTATTTTCGGAAATCAGGCGATATTCTATGCAAGTCTGCTCAATATGCCCAACACATTGTTTATTTTTGTTGTCGGAACGGTATTTGTATTGGGCAGCGGAGAGAAACTCCGTTTCAATTATCGCACACTCTATTGCCCGGCAATGGTAGCTTCATATATAGCAATCATAATTGTAGCTTTCGGATGGGAGAGTGTTCCTCGTGTCATATCAGAGCCTTTCCGACTTATAGGCAATATAACTGTACCTGGCGCATTGCTTGTTATAGGCTCGTCAATGGCTACTATGGACCGTAAACATATTCTTGGCTCCTATTCAATATATGTTATGTCTGTATTCAGGCTTGTTGTAATCCCCGTAGCATTGTTTCTTCTGTTCTATTTTATTGGTGTGAACAATACCGTCAATGAAATAAACACTATATTGATAGGCATGCCTGTGGCATCATTCGGCACGATGTTTTGTCTGAAATATGGTAGAGACGAGACAGAGATGGTGCAGGGTACACTGATAACAACGATACTTTCTGTAATAAGCATACCATTATTGTCTTTGATGTTTCATTATATATAATCTTTCATACTCAATAATAGGTATTTTGCCATTTGTTGCATTGCCATGTCTTTTTTCTTATCTTGAAAAATGCTATATTTGCAGAACAATAAGAAAACATCATGGAAAAGTATACGATATTATCAGCAGTAAGAAACGGTTTGTTTGAAGAACGTTTGTGTCACCTTTATATGAAGATGGGTGACTATCTTGACATTGAGAGCCTTGAACACAGGAAATTGCATTTCTGTAGAGTGTTCCTAAGCGATGCAAAGAATCAATATAAGCAGCTCATGGAATCGCAGCTATGGAAAGAACTGTTGTCGGAAGTTCCATGTTCTATTGTAGAACAGCAGCCGTTGGACGGTTCCAAGATATCATTGCTTGTAAAGACGGCAGACCATAATCCTGACTTTACCTTCAGCAGCCTTAGACTGACTGACGATGAAGCTGAAGGAAAGGATACTTATGAACAGACGGTAATGCTCTATGAAAGGTATATCAAGGATATAGAAAGTGAAGGAATGACTATTGCAAACAACTGCATTAGGACATGGATATATGTAAATGACATTGACGTTAACTATGCAGCCGTGGTTAAGGCACGTAATGATGTCTTTAGCCGTAACGGGCTTACCGCTGATACTCATTATATTGCAAGTACGGGCATTCAAGGGTGTACACAGGCAAGAAAAGTAAATGTTGCGATAGACTTTCTTACATATCCGCAGGTACGCAACAAGGACATACGCTATCTGACAGCATTGGAACACCTTAGCTTAACAAGTGATTACGGTGTGTCTTTTGAGCGAGGAACACGTGTTACACGTAACGGTATCCAGCGTTTCTTCATATCTGGAACTGCAAGTATAGACAAGGAAGGAAACGTTCTTTACTTGGGCGATGTGAAGAAACAGACGGGTAGATTGCTTGAAAATATTGGCGCGTTGCTAAATGACGGTGGTGCGACTATGAATGATGTCCGTTGTTTTATAATATATTTACGTGACCTTTCTGATTATGCAGAGGTAGACAAGTTCATGAGCATAGTGTTCCCTTACACTCCGCGAATCATACTTCAAGCTAAGGTGTGCCGTCCTGAATGGCTCATCGAAATGGAATGTGTAGCTGTAAAGGAAGTATAGTTATATATGAAGGTGTTTTAACCCGCGAACGGGTTAAAACATTTCGTTATATACAAAGTGTTATGCTCAAATCTATTGGTATCTTACAATATCAGATTTGCTGATCTTTGTTTTTCTCTCTGTATTCTCTAGGGTTATAACCTGTGGCTCTTTTGAAAACACGACTGAAATATTTAGGATCAGAAAAGCCACATTTATAAGCAATGTCACTGATATTGGCATCAGATGCGCTAACCATCAACCTCGTTGCATACTTTATCCTGATAGTCTGCAGATAGTTGTTAGGTGTATAGCCAAGCACCTTCTTGCATTTTAAATACAGAAGTGAACTACTCATATTCATGTGTTTTGCAAAGTCCTCAACGGTAATTTCTGGATTTGATATATTGTCAAGAACAAAGTCTTTTGCCTTATCTGAGAATACGCTATCATCATCTGGCTGTACATCAATTTCAGGAATAGTTTCTGCATTGTTCTTTATCAGTTCTTTTACCTTGTTGGCAAGCATATCAAGTTGCATATCCATTTCTTTGCTGCGCTCTGCCATTTCACTCTTGAGATTACGGATATATTTCACAGTCATGAATATAATGTAGACAACAAAAACTAGAAGTATACCATAAAGCATCCATGCATACCATGTCTCATTAAAAGCAGCATGACGTGTAATGGTTATAGACTGCTCGTTGTCAACCCACACACCGTCAGAGTTAGAACTGGATACTACTAGGCGATAAGTACCGATAGGGAAGTTTGTATATTCAATAAAAGGCTCCTTTGTATAATGCCAGTCTTCGTCTATTCCTTCAAGGCGGTATCTGTACATTATAGGTTCGTTGTGATTGAAGTCAAGAGCAGCAAAGTCTATTCTTACATGTTTATCTCCTGGGTTAAGTTCAACTAAAGATGGTGTGTCGAATACTATAGTTGGTACAAATGTGTTTTTCTCAATATCGTTGGCTTTAATATGAAGACAACCTTGAGTGGTTCCAAAAAGAATGCTTCCGTCAGGCAAGCGCAATGGCCTGCATTCAGAGAAGACAAAATCCCCTTCAAAAATACTTTCCATATAGTTAACCACCATATCGTCTATACCTGTAAGAATATCTCTTCCTACACCCCAGATTCTACCGTTTATGTCGCTTGTAAGAGTAATGAAGACATCAGTTGCAGTACCATTGGCAGAGGAGTATGACTGAAAATCTATGTTTTCTTGAAGAAGAGACTTGCTTACGATGCGTCCTATACCACCGCCAACAGTGCTTACCCATACGTCTCCGTTATCTGTACATATAACGTCTGACACATTGTTTGCGCTCAGGCTCTTGTTGTCATTAATTCTTCTTACACTATTATAGAAGTGTAGCTTGTTTATTGGAAGTTTGGTGTCGCAAGTAAATATACCTTTATATGTCCCTATTACCAATATACCATTGCTGGTTATATCCATTCCATGGATATTTATACAATCTTTTGGGTGCTGTTTTAAGTCATTATACAGGTTTATAAATCCTTGCTTTTCTTCATTGAAGATATTAATGCCACCGTCAAAAGTGGCAATCCATATTTTTCCTTGTTTGTCTTCAAGCACACGGTATATGTCATCGCTGCTTATGTTGTAAAGTTCGCTGCCCTTTTTGAACTGCTTTACTGAATATCCGTTGCCTGTCGGTTTAAGAAGAAATAGTCCATCAGGTTTTGTTCCTATCCATATACGGTTATGTGAATCTTCAAAAATACAATAAGCAGATGAACCAAAACGAATTCTATTTGCGCTTAATGTTCCAGAAGATGAGAGATAAACAGGAGGTTGCCGAAAGTCAATAGAACTGTAAATCCTTATATATCCGTTTTTGTCTGCAATCCATAGACGCTTGCTTTTGTCAAGCATCATTGCGCGTACTTCCTCCTCTTTTTCCTTGCTTTCCTTTATAGGTTTTATTTTCGGCTTGGTAAAAGTCACACGTTCTAGACCTCGGACACTGTTTACCCATATTCCACCCTGATTGTCTATAAGTCGGACTTTTATCTTCAGATTATTGTATTCAGGAAGTTGTTTTAGACGTGCTTCCCAAGTATTTCTATAGTCTATATTGTGTCTATAGTCTAAAATGCTGTCTGTTGTTAGTTCAAATTTACATATATCTCTTCTGAAACGATAATTCTTACTATCAGAATTGCATAGAATGTCATGGTTTTTATCCTCGCCAATATAGTCAATACGATTTACGCTTAATGGACAATCATCGCCCACACGCGCTTTGTAAGTCTTGAATCTGTTGCCGTCATATCTCACAAGACCGTCATGTGTAGAGAGCCAAATATATCCTATAGAGTCTTGTATGGCACATGAAACATTCATATTCAGCAAGCCATCAGAATAGGTGTACCGCACTATTCTTACATTTTCCTGTCCGTTAATCTCAGTAATGCCTAAAACAAAGATAAAAAGTATATGTAATATTGTTCTTTTCATGATTTTGCAAAAATAATGAAAAGATACAACGGAAACAAGAATAAATAACAAAATACAAGTTAAAATATACGGAAAACCAGTTTCTGCATGTCTCCATATATAGCATTTCTTTGAAAACAATCTTATTTAAACATTGACAGCCTTCTAATGTGTTTTATATACAGGACACATTAGAAGGCTGTCTTTTCACAGAATATATCAATATTGCGAATGGTAATTCTACGCTTTAAAGATTATAAATATATAAATTTCTTACCTTTGCGTATGTATATTTGTCCTGGATGCATTACATTTACACGCTGTCCTTGGAGATTATATATAGGGCTTTCGGTGTCTTCGTCATTTCTGATTATGATGCCGTCAATGTCGGAAGCCGTACTGTCCCACAGGTTTAATGCCCATATAGCCATGTCTTGTGTGCCCTTAAGCTTCATTTCGTATTGCTTTTCTGCGTCAAGTGTGAGTATTAGGGTATCACTCTGTACGGTTGTCTTCTTTCCCACTTCAAGTGTAGATGCGTAACTCTGTGTGGTTTCTCCAACAGGAGTAAGGTCTACTTCAAGGTGTCCAGGAGTAGAAGCCGCTCCATTGAAATAGATTTTCACACGGCTTGTACCAGTTAGATAGAATGAAAGATGCTTTTCTGTTCCTACGCGTATCATGTTACCTGTACTGTATGTGTACCAGCTTGTGTGTGCCCCCGTGACAGGATCAAGTTCAACAGATCTTCCGCTTACGTGTACGGGGCTTGTGTTATAGCTTACCCAATCAGAATATTCGTTCTTTATTTGCCATTCACTGGCACCAGTTTCAGCATTTGCCACCTGCTCTGGTATTAGTGTAACGTCAACAAGTTCAAAGGCATAATCTGTAATTACAGGACTATGATATGCTCTTTCTTTCTCTTGGAGCACGAAATTTGCTATAAGGTCAATGCTGTCTGTGGCTTCAAAGGTGTAAGTGGCATCGGTAGAATATACGCGACCGCTCTCTGTAGTCCAGTTCTTGAAATTGTAGCCGTCGTTAGGTGTGGCTGTAAGAGTAACGGATTCTCCTTCTATACATTCTACAGACGTAGGACTGACAGTACCTCCCTCTACTGGCGAAGCAACAGCTGTAATCAGGCAGTTTTTCTTTGCGAGTTCTCCACCATCCTCAGAATAAGGATTAAGTGCAGCGTAAAGGTCTTTTGCGTTAATTGTATATTCTTCTCCGCTCATCACGCTTAATGCTCCATTTGCAGCAATTGCACGTACTGTGAATGTTGCGTCGGCATTGTTCGGTGCATAATAGTTCGGTCCGTCAGCAAAGCCTACTATGCTGTTGTCTATATAAACTACATATCCTATAGCTCCGTCTACGGCAGTCCATGAAACAAAACCATTGTCATTCACTATATCAGTAGGAGGATTTACACCTACTATGGCTTCTATAGGATTGAATTCTGTATCGCTTACTGAAGCATAGATGTCTTCAAGGTCAAGTAGTTTTATCTCGTTCTGATTAAGTTGTATGCTCCAGTCAACACGCTGTGACACGTCAGCAGTAGTTCCGTCTGTGTTCAGAGAGTTCCTTTCTGCAAATGACATGTTCGTATTATTGCCGCTTCCAGCCCATCCTGCAGGCTGTATATGGTTGCCGATTCGTGAGTTCATGAACACTGTTCCGCAGTCTTTGTCTGCCCATGGTCTGCCTAAGTATGCCTCTTTAGCTCCGTCTTCGGCTGTAAGTTCACAGTCGTTGAATATGAATTCATAGAACAGAGGACAGTCGTTGTCAAGATAAGCCTTGTAGGTAACGTCTTCCGGTGCAGTAATATAGCCGCCTCCCTTGCCGCTTACATAGCCTCTGCTTACAATATTGCTCTTGTAGAAGTATGCTGTTCCGCCTCCGTAAATGAAATCGGTATTGCCCTTTATGGTACAGTCATATAGAAAATATCTGCGGCCTTTCTTGCTTCTGTGTGTATCCTGATAGCCTTCTATAACAACGTTTTTAAGTATTTGTCTGTCGCCAGCCTGATAGAGAGCTTCTGCCTGTGCCACATCTTCCTTGATAGTGTTGCGCACTGTAACGTTTTCCATATAGAAATCAGGTGAAGTAACTGTCATTGTAGGCGCTGTCATTCCGTCAGCATTGATGGTGCCTTTGCCAGGATATTCAATCTGTTTGCCATGATAGTCATCCCAAGTAATTATAACTCCGTCTTTGCTTTCGCCTATAATGCTTATCACTTTCTTTGAGTCTTCCCATCGGTTGCCTATGAATACTTTCTCGTTGTAAACACCATTGCGAACGAAGATTGTAGTGCGTTCCGCGTTCACGTCAGCCATTTCAATAGCAGCATTGATAGTAGAACAATCGCCAGAACCGTCTTGTGCAACTATGATGTCGTAAGGTTTTGCTTCGGCAATTTCAATGTTCTCGCCAACAAGACTGCATAGATAAGCCTCAAGAGCAGTGTATCCGCCTTTAAGGATTGTGTTTCTGTCTGCAGCATTTGTAGGGTCAAAGCCGTTAGCTGTTTCCCATGCATCATCCATACCGTCATGGTCGTCGTCAGTAATTGTATTATATGTATTATATGTTGGATATCCGCCAGAATCAGAAGGCTTGTCTATAATACCGACAACCTTGCCGTTGTTGTATGAGCCATAGTATTGTGCTGTGCCGTTTTTGGTTTCTTCAAGTACACGTGTGTCATGAGAGTCGCGTGGGAAAGCTCCTGATTTACTTAATACACTATTGTATGCGTCTTGTGCAGATTCAATGTTTATGGCATATTCGCCTACGCTTATATATTCGCTCTTCATGTCATCAAGTGTAAGACCTGCTACATTTTCTTGATATGCGCTAATGTCAAAAGCGTTGTAGTTGTTTGTATTGAAGTCATGTTCTGCTGCGTATGTTCCTTCCATATAGTTTCCGTCGATGTGCCAGTCACCGTAGCTCTTGCCCTGACTGCCCTGTGCAGGATTGCAGTAAGAGGCACAGACAAAGTAGCTCTTCTGGCTTCCGTCGCGTGCAGGACCAGGTTTATAATAGTTGTTCACACAGTTAACCTGGAACAGACCTTCGTCTCCCTGACGGTTATCTCCGCCATAACATGAGTTCTGTTTGCCGAAATTATAGTTCACATTGTTTATTACATCGAGCAACATTTGTTTGTCGTTCTTCGTCGTAGCGCCGAATCTTGGTGAACGGTTATAGTTATGTGCAAGCAGATTGTGGTGATATGTAGCTGTCTTGCCGCCCCAAACAGCAGCGTAGCTACGGTTTCCTTTCTGATGACCGGCATTGTAAAGACCCTCACTGATGATACACCATTGCAGAGTAGTATGGTCATTGTCATACATTCCGACTACTTCTTCTGCCGACCAGCTGAACGAGCAGTGGTCTATAATGAAATTTCCACCGTTTTCAATATTGAGAGACGCTCCGGCAATGAAGTTACTTTCGTCTACAGTGCCAGGACAATAGGTTGCGTCATCACCGAGTATGCCAAGACGGAAACGTATATGACGAATAATAAGGTTTCGACTCCCGCCAAGATTTACACAGCCTCCCTTGATGCAGATGCCGTCGCCGGGAGCTGTCTGTCCGGCTATTGTCACGTTGCTGCGGTTGCTTCTTAAATCGTTTCCTTTAAGGTCGATAATGCCGGAAACGCGGAAAACCACAGTGATAGGTTTTCCTGTGTGTTGTTTAAGTGCCCATCTGAGACTTCCTTCAGGTGGTGTAGTCGGATCGTCAAGCAGGTTTGTAACTTCCACAACCTCTCCTCCACGTCCACCGCTTGCATATTTTCCGAAGCCTTCCGCCGTTGGAAAAGCAAGCGTCTGTGCCATTACTGTCGTACTTAACGACAACATCATTGAGATTAGTAGCGCTGATAGTTTTTTCATGATTATAATTTATGATTAAGTTTTCGTCTGCAAAGTTAAAGAAAAATAGGCTTGGTTGATGTGTAAAATCCTCTATAAAAAGTGGAGAAAAGCATAAATAGGCTTATTTAATGCTGATTTTCCCTATAATCATTATAGCAAAAGAAAAGACTTTGAAAGTAATCAGGCATATTGGAACATAATGCAATCAATGCGATATAATTGCAGATAGTGGTTAGTGGATATGCATATTTATGCAGAATTTCATGTCATCAAAAAAGTGAAAATAATACAGTTAACGCGCTGAGAAGGGCAGTTTTTTGAAATAAAAATGTCATGGGCTGCAGCGGACCTGTTAAGTAGACACAGAAAATAATTTTTAGAAGTTTATATTTA